>JBLHPA010000061.1:0-15983 GCA_047628235.1 Moritella sp. | reverse complement strand
AATTAGACATTTAAACTCCCAGCGCAACATTCCCCTAACACCGCAAAATTAAGACCTTTATTTATAGAGGTCTCTATAAATAAAATAAATTGAAAATAAACCATTTAAAATCAATCGTATGTATAAAAAAATAAATGTAATTACGACTTTTAACCGCAAAATGGAGACTTTATTTGGCAGAATGATACCAAATGCATTATACCTGTACATATATACAGCAATAGTAATATAAGGAAACCAATGAGTAATTCTCCTTTTTTAGAACAAATTAGAATTGACATGAGAACCAAGCATTACAGCATCCGTACAGAAAAAACATATCTGTATTGGATCAAACAATTTATTTTATTTAATGATAAAAAACATCCTGAAAAAATGGGCAATATCGAAATAGAACGATTTCTTAATTACATTGCAGCTTATCGGCACGTCAGTGCTTCAACACAAAATATAGCCTTATGCGCAATAATCTATCTTTATCGGCACATAATTAAAGTTGAAATAAAAGATCTTGATTATAAATTTGCAAAACAGCCAAAAAGGTTGCCAACCGTATTATCACCAACGGAGGTCGCGTCAATACTGCGCAATATGTCAGGAAAATATCACCTTATAACAGCACTACTGTATGGCTGCGGTTTCAGACTTAGTGAAGCGTTATCACTCAGAATCAAAGACATAGACCTGACTAACAACACCATATTTATTTTTAGAGGTAAGGGGGCAAAAGACAGATACACATTATTGCCATCATCACTTATCCCGGCGCTACAAATTCAAATAAAACTAGCTCAGCAAGTACATAATAACGACCTACTGGAAGGATATGGTTGTGCTTCTGTACCGCCAGCGCTACACAAAAAATACAAAAATTCATTGAAAGCATTTGCATGGCAATATCTATTTCCATCAACTGTTCGCTGCATTCATCCCTATGACGGATATATCTGCCGCCACCATATTCACAGCTCTGCCTATGCCAAAAAATTACGCCCTGCAGTTATGGCAAGTCATATAACAAAACGGGTTTCTGCCCACACATTTCGTCATTCGTTTGCCACCCAGCTGCTCATATCAGGTAGTGATATTAGAACCGTTCAGGAATTATTAGGCCATAGCGATATCAAAACCACCGAACTATATACCCATGTAATCGGTAATAGACGGGCTGGCACCGCTAGCCCTATCGATACCCTCATTAGTGGCAGAGCAGTTTGAACTTAAGCCGATCCCTCCCCTCATCGAGACCGATCTGAATAAGTCGTATGCAGCAATTCATGGGCAATAGCCGAGCTCGGGTGTTCTAAAAAGGTGTCATACAGTTTTTGTATCTGCTTGTTGTTGTGAGACTGGCGTACTGTTTTTTTCTTATCAATACTGTAAATCCCACGGATTCTGGCATTACGGGTAGTCTGGTAGCGTCCCTTCTGGCTGGGTTGACCGCCGCCTGAGATGCACCCCCCCGGACAGGCCATCACTTCAACAAAATCGTAGTTCGATTTACCCTTTTTAATATCTTCCAGAATAGAACGAGCAGTACCGATACCATGACATACGGCAGCGCGAATACAAGTGCCATCGTCGAGCGTAATGGTCGCCTCTCTAAGATTAGCCATGCCCCGCACTGGCGTAAATTCAATGCCCTCCAGCTCATCACCCGTCAGCACTTTATGCACTGTACGAATTGCCGCTTCCATCACCCCACCGGTACTGCCAAAGAGTGCTCCGGCACCGGAATATTCGCCCATCAGCGGATCGGTAAACTCAGAGTCGAGAAGATTGGCAAAATCAATTTTCTGACGGCGCAACAGATCAGCCAGTTCGCGAGTAGTCAGCACAGCATCAATCTCTTTACCGAAATCCTGCTCGGTTTCCGGGCGCTGACATTCATCTTTTTTCGCGGTGCACGGCATAATCGCAATTGTCCGGATCTGCTTAGGATTAATAGCCATTCGCTGTGCCATGTAGGTTTTAGCGATCGCACCCAAACATTGCTGCGGTGATTTCGTCGAAGAAAGATGCGACAACAAATCCGGGTGGTTTATTTCAATGTAATTCACCCAACCCGGACAACAAGAGGTAAACATTGGCAGCTTACTTTGTTCAGTGCCTTGATCAGAATTAGGTGTAGCGCCTTGTGCAGAAAATCGCTGTAAAAACTCACTGCCTTCCTCCATGATCACCAAGTCGGCACTAAAGTTGGTATCAACTACAATATCCGCGCCCAACCGCTTCAGCGCAGTGATCACCTTAGCCTCGGTGTTAACACCCGACGCAATGCCAAACTCTTCACCAAGGCTAATACGCACCGCAGGAGCGAATTGCACAACCGTGGTGATCTCAGGGTCGTTCAACCAGTCCAACGCCTGCTCAGTATCATCCACAACCGAAAGTGCGCCCGTCGGGCAAACCAGCGTACACTGCCCGCAAGTAATGCAAGCACTGCTGCCTTGCGGCAAATTGTCACGCATATTAATAGTGGACTTGTCCCCGCCCCCCTCAAACACAAGAGCGTCAACACCCTGCACTATCTGGCAAATGGTTTTGCACCGCATGCAACGAATACATTTACTCATATCGCGCACAATGCCGTGTGAGCTAGTATCAAGTAAGCGATCGGTATGTAATGTACCCGCGCCGAAGGACGTTTCAGAAACACCCACCGCATAACCGACATCAAGCAGTTCACAGTCACCATGGCGGGAACAGGCAATGCAATTTTGGTTATGATCGGTTAACAGCAATTCAACCTGCAAACGCCGCGCATCACGTACCGTTGGCGTTTTGGTCCGAATTTTAAGCCCCTCTTTCATTCCCGTGGTGCAGGATGTCACAAGCTTCGTGTTGCCTGCATCATCCAACACTTCAACCAGACAGACCCGGCAAGTGCCCGGTGTATGGTCAATATCGGCCAGTTCGCACAAGGTAGGAATATAAATATCATGACGGCGGGCGACATTTAAAACGGTTTCATTTTCATCAAAGGTCACTTGGGTATTGTCAATATAACCGATCATAAGGCGGCCTCCGTGGTTTTATGGGTTAAGGCCGTATACACCCGATAACATCTTAAACACCTTGATGCTTCATCAATAATCACTTGCTTTTCGGTTCCCTGGCAAACCTCGTCAAAGGTAAATTTACGCGCAGCAGGATCAAGTTCCTCCGGATTAGAACGATTTTCGGTACACTGTGCAGGCACAAGATCCGGCACCAGACCCTGTAACGATGCCGCCATTTCCATGAGCCGTTCTTCAGGTGTTATTTCAATGGGTTTCTGCTGTAACATCTGGGTGATCCGCTGCGCGGCATTCGTACCATCCCGAATTGCATCGATCAAAATCGTCGGGCCAGAAGAACAGTCGCCACCAGCAAAAAGATAAGGCGCGTGTGATGTGCTGGTATGGGTGTGATTGTCGATAGCAATAGTGCCCCATGACGTTAAATCGATAGCACGGCCATCAAGTCCTTCAGCAAAGGGACTCGCATCAACACGTTGACCAATGGCGGGAATAAAGCAATCAGCAGCGAGTACATAGTCAGAGTCAGGAATGGCAACAGGACGTCGACGCCCCGAATCATCAGGCTCGCCAAGCGCCATTTTAAGCATGGCGATGCCGGTTACTGCGTTATTGTCATCTAAAACAAGCCCGGTTGGATTGGTTAAAAAATGGAAAATAACGCCCTCTTCTTCGGCAGCGTCAATCTCTTCGACATCTGCAGGCATCTCGTTACGGGTACGTCTGTAAACCAGGTGAACCTCGTCGGCACCCAGGCGAACAGCTGAGCGGACACAATCCATCGCCACATTACCGCCACCAAGCACGACCACTCGCCCTTTAACCTGCATCGGCTTTTTGCTGTGTAATGATTCATTATTTATAAGGTCGTTATTCATAAGGCAATAGACATCATATAAAAAATCAAGGCCGATCTGATAGCCAGACGCCACTTTGTCTTCATGCTCGATGCGCGCGGCGGTGCCCTGGTTTGCGCCGACAGCAACGTAAATGGCGGCGTAACCTTGCGCTTTTAACTGGTCAAGGGTGAAGTCTTTCCCTAAAGCAACGTCATATTTGATATTAACCCCGAGATCTTGAACAAGGTGCGCTTCACCGTACAGGACATCTTTGGGTAAACGATAACTGGGAATACCCACATTCGCCATGCCGCCTGGGGTGGATTCTTTTTCGAAAACATCAACCTGGTAGCCCAAGAGCCGCAGATGATATGCACAAGTAAGACCAGAAGGCCCGGCACCAATGATCGCAATGCGCTGCTGCAGGTCTGTGTCAGGTATGTGTGTATCGAGCCACTGTTTTACCACATGATCCTGACTGTCCGCGATAAACCGCTTAATGTCTAAAATGGCGACAGGAGAGTCGACTTTCTCACGCTGGCACGCCGATTCACACAGCTTGGTACAAACACGGCCGCAGCTGCCGGGGAACGGGTATTTTTCTAATAAGGTTTCAAAGGCACTTTCATATTTTCCGTCGACAACATGACCAACATATCGCGGAATATCGACATGGGCCGGACAGGCGGCGATACAGGGCGCGGTGGTGGTTGAGTGGATCTGATAGGCATCACTGTCTTGGGGGTTATTCCCCATATTTTTCATATTTTTCATATTTTTCAACAAGACATCCTGATAATGCTCAATCGCATTATAAAGGGGCAGCAATGCAGTCTGCCCTAAGCCACAAAGCGAGGTTTGCGAAACATGTTTGCTTAATTGAGACAGTTCTTTTAGATCCAGCGCTGAGCCTCCGTCGGTGAGCAGCGTATTTAATTTACGTACCGCCAGGTTGAGTCCGGCTCGACAAGGTGTGCATTTCCCACAAGATTCATTTGCTGTTTTTTTAGTGTGCTCGGTAAGGGCCACTAACAGGTTGATGGCGGGATCGAGAACAAAAAAGCCATAAGGTCCGGCGAGAAAGCGCGTGGTTTCCGACTGTGAAAAGGGTTGTAGTGCAGCCGTATTATTAGGAAATGTGTTCCCTGGAATGGTAGAAAATGGGTTCTCCCATATGCCGTACATAGCAGACTGATCCAAAACGCTCTCCTTTCTGTTGGTGATGTTGCCGACCTAGGCAAAACAACTTTATCACTTAATAGGTAACATGGGTATGGATCATCAGGATAAAAAGCTATATTATTATATACTTATACCCATTCAAAATGCAGAAGTCACATACCAGTCTAGTCCAACTCATTTCAATTTAATTTAACTTAGCTCAACCAATAGGACGATCATAATGAGCCATTACAACGGAAGTAAGCATGCACTGCGCAATCGAAACAGCCAGCAAGCACAAAGCCAAACAAACCCGACAACGCAAGCACCGCTTTATTTTGCTCTGCTGCTGGCGATAGGCATCGTTCCCTTCTTTATTCATAATCAGCCAGTCACAGGGGTATTTGTTAACTTCATTTTGATTTTTACCTGTCTTAAACTCGGCATTCGTTCTGCGCTGCCGTTGGCATTTGTCCCCAGCATTGCAGCAGTGAGTAGCGGAATGTTTCCGCTTGCCTTGGCACCGATGATCCCATTTATCATGCTAGGCAATATCCTCCTGATATTGATTGTTCATTTATTTCAACATAATGATTCTTTATTTCAACCCCATTATTTTGTATCACTGACACTAGCCGCGTTAGCTAAATTCGCATTGCTATACTCAACCTCGCACTTTCTGGCACAGCATTTTTTACCACAAATGTGGCTCGATAAAGTGATGGTTATGATGAGTTGGCCTCAATTTGCAACAGCAATGGTTGGCGGGATATTTGCGTTTCTGGTAATGAAAGGGCTGTCTATGTCGGGTAAGTAAGGTGTCACCTGTGCGACACCTACAAGCTTGCCATAACGAGTGAATAAATCGATACAACAATTTTTACGATCGCTTTACCGTGCTATCACCAATTACT
The DNA here is from genome assembly GCA_047628235.1 of Moritella sp. GTDB lineage: Bacteria > Pseudomonadota > Gammaproteobacteria > Enterobacterales > Moritellaceae > Moritella. The sequence goes on along the minus strand of JBLHPA010000061.1, from coordinate 10,049 downwards.
TATGGTTTGACGGGGCCTTTCTCAAACTGCTTGAGTTCGTCCGTAATGTCATGCCATGGCGCCTTTGAACCAACAAATATGTGAAAGCTTGGTTTGTGAGAGGGAACGGAATCCAAGATGCCTAAACGGATATTATGTTTGCCACCCTTGAGCTTGCGCGAGAACAGGCTTGAACCGCATTGGCTACAAAACGCTAATTGTGTTTCTTCACTTTTTTGATAAGTTGCAACGAACTCTTCGCCTGCTGTAAATCGGAACTTAGCTGAACTGATGCCACCAACCGATGAATAATCAGAACCGGTAAATTTGCGACATTCTGCGCAATGACAATTCCCCATATATTCGAATTCATCAGGCACTTGAATTTCAATTTTTCCACATAGGCACGAGCCTTTCAATACTGCAGTTTGCATATAACGTCTCTTTATTTACACTCAACTCAAGTGCATATTTAATTATTAATCTCGATGCGATCATAGGCTGCAAATCGAATGCCCTTATTAAGGCTGACGATTTTCAATGCACGCAATAATTTTAGCAGCCATAATTTTTAGCTCATCAGGGTTGGCAAACTCAAGTGCGTGTCCTTTTATAGCGCTAGCATCAAGTATTGAACCGGGTAACACATGAAAATGAAAATGCGGCACCGTTTGGCCTGCTTTTTCACCATTATGCTGAAATACGGTAGAACCAGCGAAACCAACGGCTTTTTCAACCGCAGCACCTACAATTTTAGCGGTACGCATACACGCTAAAGCAGACTCATCACTCAAATCATAAAGAGTGATAGCCGCTTCTTTTGAAATAATTAATGTGTGACCTTCCATTTGCGGCATTATGTCCATGAAAGCCAAAGTATGTTCATCTTCATAGATTTTTATGCAGGGAAGTTCTTCTCTTAAAATTTTTGCAAAAATATTATTATTGTCGTACGTCGAATTCATATATTTCACCTTGGTAATAAAGCGCCTTAACGGCTTATTAATTGAACCTGAGTGCTGAGTTTGTCAACGCAGGATCCAGCACTGAAAACATTAATCATACTCCCAATAAGAATTTAGAATCAATAATAATTTAAAATCAATAGGATATCGAAACAAGCTGAGTTTTAAATCTGCTAATTAGCCACAACACAATAGCAATGGATAAAGTAAACCTGCGAATAACGGTCATTTACGAGCGAAAAAATTCAATTAAAACCCACAAATATGTCAGCGAGAGATTACACTCATAACCTACAAAAAACTGTATTATTAATTCCAGCTGAAATTATTAACCAAAAGTGGTAGACTACGGCGTAAATGAAAGATCAACACACACAAAAAAGGACAGAACATAATTGTTCTAAATGAGGATTAATGAGTATAAGTAAGGATAAATACAGTATAGATAATACCGATTATACGATCGGTCAGGACAACGTCCAGAAATGGGGATTTGATGTCCACAACCCGGTATTCGGTATAAGTGCATCTTTAATAGGCATCTTTTTAATTGCGATCTTGATGGTTGAGCCTGAAACCTCAAAATCTGTTTTAGATGGCATCAAGTGGCAAATTATAGGTGCATTTGACAACTTATTTATGTGGTCTGCAAATATCTTTGTCGTCTTCTGTTTGGGCTTGATCGTGTCACCCTACGGAAAAATTCGCTTGGGTGGCGATGATGCAAAAGCAGACTATTCAATGCTTTCCTGGATAGCCATGTTATTTGCTGCTGGTATGGGTATTGGCTTAATGTTTTGGGGTGTTGCTGAACCCGTTGCGTATTTTACCGGTTGGTATGAAACGCCGCTAAATGTGGTAGCAAATACGCCGGAAGCCGCGCAGTTAGCACTGGGTGCAACCATGTTCCACTGGGGACTGCACCCATGGGCAATTTACGGCGTAGTGGCTTTATCCCTCGCCTTTTTTGCTTATAACAAGGGCTTACCGCTTTCAATGCGATCAGTTTTTTACCCAATCTTAGGCGATCGTACTTGGGGATGGGCTGGTAATGTTGTTGATATCCTCGCGGTATTGGCAACCCTGTTCGGTTTGGCTACATCACTCGGACTGGGTGCACAACAAGCCGCCAGTGGTATCCACCATGTCTTTGGCATTGCGAATAGCCTGACGTTACAAATTACCATTATTGTCGTAGTAACAATGCTTGCTGTTGTTTCTGTGGTACGTGGTATTGATGGTGGCGTTAAAGTCATTAGTAATATCAATATGCTGCTTGCCCTCGTTTTACTGGTTTTTGTTGCGCTAGTGACTTTAGCTGTTTCGATAGGCTCGGTCCCTACGACAATAATGGCTTATGCTAAAAATATTATCCCACTGAGTAATCCAATCGGTCGTGAAGATTCGGCCTGGATGCACGGTTGGACTGTGTTTTACTGGGCGTGGTGGATATCATGGTCACCATTTGTCGGCATGTTTATCGCTCGAATCTCCCGTGGCCGTACGATACGTGAATTTTTAACTGCCGTGCTAATTGTACCTACTGTTGTGACTATTTTATGGATGTCTGTATTTGGTGGGATCGCGATTGACCAAGTGGTTAATAATATTGGCGTATTAGGTACTGAAGGCTTAACAGAAGTACCGCTAGCTATGTTCCAGATGTTTGATGCATTACCTATGGGCAACGTATTATCATTACTTGCTGTGTTATTGGTATTGGTTTTCTTTGTTACCTCTTCGGACTCAGGTTCACTGGTGATTGACAGTATTACCGCAGGCGGAAAAGTGGATGCTCCAATCCCACAACGTATTTTCTGGGCAACCATTGAGGGCGCTATTGCAGCCGCTTTACTTTGGGTTGGTGGCACAGAGGCGATTCAGGCACTGCAAGCTGGTGCGATTTCAACAGCCTTACCTTTCACTATCATTCTATTGATAATGTGTGTGAGTTTGGTAATGGGTATGCACACTGAACCACGTAAAAATAAGACTATCGCAAAGACATAAGCGAATAGTATAAATGCCATTAAAGGCCATTCGGATTTACACCGAATGGCCTTTTTTTATTGCGTTATTTTTATTAAGTCATGTTTTTATTGAGCTATGTTTAATGAGTCCATTTGTTGCTGGATTATATGAATAGCATCATAACCAAAGTTTTTTGATGGGTGTATCAGGGCTGAAGTGATAATTAATCTGTGCCTGTAATAACTCAGCGGTGGCAATGGCATCGGTTAGCGCGTCATGCGGCGGATAAGCAGGTAAATGATAACGAGCACGACTCTGAGCCAAGCGTATTGAACCCGCACGGTTGCCTTTTAACCAATTAAACAAGCCTTTTGCCTGTGATTGCTGTAAATCAGCTTCAATCTGCATGGTATCAATCACCGGAAAGATAACCCCTTCATTGATCATTGCCCGTAAACTAACATCAAAAAAATCTCGCTCAATGCGGCGATAATGCACCACCACGACTTTACCTGCTAGTGCATCCAATACCGGTTCTAAAATGCGCAGTAAGTCAGGCGCACCTTTTAAATCGGTGTGGGTAATGCCGTGAATAATGATAGAGTCTTCTTTCAATTTATCTTCAGGGTTTATGTACCAATGCTTGGCTTGTCGGCAAAATATCCGCTGTAAATTAAACGGTACTAAGCCGATGCTAATGATACTGTTTTTATTGGAATCAAGACCCGTGGTTTCAAAATCCAGTGCCACAAAATCAATATCACTCAACTTAGTTTCATCGTGATAAGTACCGACGTTATAAAATTTTTTTAAACGGGGATCGTGACTTTCCTGCGCTTTTATTTGATAAAAAGCACCCCAGTTTAAGATCTCTTTATTGACAAAATCATGCATAAACAGCCCTTTATATTTTACTGGCGCTATAACGGTATTTCAAAAAGTTCTGCGCGTTACTTAAAACCAAAAATGCATCCTTGAGATTACGCCGTTCAAAATCAGAGATATTTTCAGGTTCAATGTTGTTATCAGGTTCCGATTCAGCTTCAATATCTAATGCCTGATGACGCAAGCGTACTAGGGAGATCAGCTCCATCGCATGCTGCAGATCTTCGCCTTTTGACTTTGGCAAAATACCAGCTTCGATAATATCTTCCAACCGATCGAACGAGTTTTGGGATTGTGAACCGATAGCGAGCGCATGCACTCGGATCAGATCTGCCAATGGTGCGGTACCACGACGTTTTAAATTAATCGAGTTTCTGTGACGACCGTCTTTTTCCATCACAAAGTCTTTAAAAAAGCCCAGTGGGGGTGTCCGGTTAAGTGCATTCCGAGCCAGGCAGGCTAAAAAACGATTATTTTTTTTCGCTCGGCGCAGAATAAAGCCATTCAGTTGCTCCGCCCATTTCACTCGGCCATACACGCCGCACAGATCAAAGAAAATATTACAATTTAATAATGCCTGTGGTTTCGGGTCATCTATCCAGTCGGCAAAACAATCTTCCCACTGTGAGTGCGTTTTCCGGAATTCCGGATTGGTCGCCATAATATCACCTGTGCAATAAGTATAGCCGCAGGCAGCCAGTCCATCACAAACAAACTTGGCTAGTTTTGCAAAATATTCGCCATGTTTTTCTTCCTCGTAGCTATTGTCGAGAATAATGCCATTATCTTGATCGGTTACGATGAGTTGCTCATCGCGAGCCATGGAGCCGAGTGCCAAAAAGCAATAAGGGATAGGCGGAGCGCCAAGCTGCTCTTCCGCCAGCTCAAGCAAACGCTGCTTAAAGCTCCGTCCAATCTGCGACATTGCCCGTCCAATCATGTGCGAGTTGGCATCTTCATTCACCATACGCACAAAACAAGGGTTTAGCTGCTTAGATAATAGAGCGAGATCGGCGATGTTTTGCTGCTGGAAAATACTACTTACAAACAATAGACTATTTTGCGACTCGTAACGAATAATATCCGCAACCTCAATCAGCCCAATCGGTTGTTTGTTTTTCAGGATTGGCAGATGGTGTACGTTATGCCGCAGCATAAGCAACATAGCTTCAGAAATATAGGCGTTATGATCCAGAGACACGAGTTCTGTCGACATGACCTGTGAAACAGGGTTGTCTACGCTTAATCCAGAGGCTATCACTTTCGCGCACAGATCATGTTCAGTAATAATACCCACGAAGCTGTTACCATCATCGTCGCTGACATTTGGATCATTGATCAGAGCGGCTGAAACATTTTCTTCCGCCATGATGGTTGCAACAGTTTGAATCGAGGTAGTATTCGCCAGCATCACGATATCTCGGCTCAGTAATGTTTTTACTTTTGAACTGGTGAGTGAACTCGCATCGTCATTAAACTCTTCCACTGCTTGTTTTAAACGTGTGGTACCTTCCACTTCAAGAAAGTCGGCGAACGCATCATAACGATCGCAAAAATCATGAAAGATAGACTCAGGGATACAATATAATAGAGTGTCTTTGACCGATTTTGCGGGAAAACGTACTTTATTATTGGTTAGCAGTCCCATTTGGCCAAATAACGCCCCTTGATCAAGACGGTTATACAACTCGCCGTTACGCCGGTAAATCTCAACCACCCCACTGCGGATGATATACAAATCATTAATTTTGTCGCCAAACTCAATAATCATGCTGTCGGCGCGGTAGTAGGAGATCTCAATACTTTGTACAACTTCATTTAATGCTTCTTCGGGAAGTTGATCAAAAGGGGCGTGCTGGCTGATAAAATGTTGAATATCGAGTAGTTCGGCTTCCATTATTTGCTCAATTTTTGAATTGTGGGATCAAGGATTGTTGTGCTGCGTGTCTTTACATTATACGACTTATTTATGTTCAAGCCAGTTATGTTGACTACCAACTGACATTGAAATTAGTAGGTTGCATGCCGCGGATTTGAAAGGACGACGTTAATAACGGCGATCTTGCACAACGGGGAGTTCAAAGACGCTCGGTGACACTATCTATCAGCCGATTGTGACATCAACGATGATTTACAGCAACAAAGCCCGTTATGGGTTTATTTTGCTGCCCTGAGCGTTAACTTATTACCTTTAGCGCTATGCCTTGGCATGTGAACAATCGCCGTGGTGGGTTCTGTTACCGGGATATTGTGGCTGATAAGTACGCTGGTAACCTGGTGGAACCCAGCGGATTTGGGCGTGTATTCCCTGCTCTTTTCTAGTCTGGCATTGCTGCTTGGTGGCCTGTTACTGGGTTTTCTTGATACCTGGTTGTACGCTAGCATTCAGCTCTATTTATTCTGGCTTTTACATAAACGCAAAGGAAGTCACCGAGCCCTGCAATACGACCACGGGGCTTTGCCAATACCAGTCTGACCACGACAGCCAGTATGTACAGGCCTAACGTTTTAAACACAACGAATATTTTGTCCGGATTAATAATGATTATTATCCCAGCGGTGAGTGTTAATACACCAAAGCAATTATCACGTTGGTCATAATATATCTACAGTTGAACAAACGCTGAACTGGTAAAATAAATCTGGTAGTGATCTAGTATCTTAGTGAGTGATTTTTGGTCGTCTAGCCAGTCTTAAGCGAATAACTTTAGGCCGTCTTAAGCGAATAACTTTAGGCCGTCTTAAGCGAAGTGCCATATTCATTTTCTTCATAATTACTGTCGAAAAGCATAAATACCATCAATACAATAATGCCAATAACAGGAATAAGAGCGATAAGCAGCCACCAAGCGCTTCGATCTGTATCGTGCAGTCTGCGAACGGTGCAAGCACATCGCTGTTATCACAGACCCCAAGCACACATATCCCCATGACAGTTCAAGATGCAGGTATCCGCAAGTAAAAGAGGTGAGCAGATTCAAACTATGACGTTGAACACCGAAGATGGTTACCGAATAAACATAATCCAGTAATTCGTTATTATTTACCTCTTGATAGATATTTCGCATTGAATTTAATTACCCAGACACTTAACATGCAAATACGAATCGTGTTTATTAAGGTCTTTAACTGTGTCGCAAATTCTCGTCGTCGATGACGATATACAGCTGTGTGAATTATTAACTGAAGTATTAACTGATGATGGCTATCAGGTACACAGTGTACATTGCGGTGAAACCGCACTCAGTTATATGCAAGATAATACGGTAGATTTGGTCTTACTTGATGTCATGTTACCCAATATCAACGGGCTACAGGTCGCGCGACGGATCTGCCAACGTTTTGCTACACCCATTTTAATGTTAACGGCATTAGCCGACGAATCGGCGATGCTGGATTGCTTACAAGCTGGTGCAGATCAATACATTGCCAAACCCTACAGTGTGCCCGAACTATTAACCCGTATTCAGGTGATGTTGCGCCGAGTTGGACTGGAAAAACGACGTAAGACACTCGGCGGTGAAAGTGAACTCGCGCAGCAGATGTCTCGCTTGACTTTAACGACTACCGAAACCGAATTGCTGGATTATTTGGTATCCCGTCATGAGGTGGTGGTATCTAAAGCGGAATTACAAAAACAGGTATTAAAGAAAGATCTCTGTCCATTTGACCGTAATTTGGATATGCACATCAGTAATATTCGCCGAAAAATGGTGCATTCAGGCCTGTCAAAATTACACATTAAAACAGTGCATGGTAAAGGGTATAGTTTTTTTGCCCATGTGGGCGATTTGGGGGCATTGGGTGGACAGAGTGGACAGGGAGGGTTGGCGGGATGAGCCACTTAAGCTTAACCCGTTATAAAAAAACCTTTTTTTTAGGTGATCGTAATGGCCTGGCATTTCGATTATTCAGCCATTTCGCGGTTACTCTCGTATTAATATTAACCCTGCAAAGCGCCGCCGAAATGGCGCTTATTAGCGTGCTATTGCAAGTACCTACAAGTGTGCAAAGTGAAATGCGTGCATTGGCAAAACAGGCCGATACACTATTGAATAATACCAATGCACAGGGTGAACTGAATAAAAGCAAATTAGCGGTTTGGGAACAGCAACAAACCAGTTATCTTTTTGTGCTGGATGATAACTTGGAAGCGGTCAGTGGCCGACCTATGCATCCGCATTTCAAATTTAAATTGCGCTATTTACGCCAACTTGACACCATCTTAGAAAACAAAGTAAATAAACCAGTTATCTCCATTCCATTACGCCCTGGTTATCAGTTAGTCGTGCAATTTTCAGATAAAAAGCATCCAGCACATTATTTCCCTTATTATTTTGCTGCAATTCAACTTGTTATTACGCTCCTTTTATTGGTGATATTTTCATTAGTGTTAGCGCGTCACTTGCAACAGCCATTGCATCGATTACAAGCGGCCAGTCGAAGCTTAGCTGAAGGTGACTTTAGTATCAGGGTTTCTAACCAGGTCGGAGAAAGCGTGACGGAATTTAATCAGTTAGCCAGTGATTTCGATCATATGGCAGAGCGTATTCACCTTTTAATGAGGAAACAGAAACAGTTGATCACCGATGTTTCCCATGAGCTAAGAACACCGCTCGCAAGGCATAACCTCATTTTACACCTGTTACGCAAGCGCTGCCCTGCCGATGTCGGTAAATTGTTGGATAAGTTGGATCGTGAATCTGCAGAGATGAATAACCTGGTCAGTGAAATTTTAGAATTTAGCCGTTTGGAAAGTGCCAATTTATCTGCCAATATTGCACCAACCCAGTTGGAATCATTGTGCCAAATACAGTTGATGCAAATTGAAGAACATTTACAGCCGAGTCAAACACTGCACGCAGAGGTTAACAACACCACTCCGATGGCACTGGCTGATAGCCAGTTATGTTTACGCGCAGTTAAAAATATACTGGAAAATGCACACAAATATGCCGGTGAATCGGCAACAATTACCTTAACAGTCAAGCAGACCGCAGAGCATGTTGAAATTACTGTTGCCGATAATGGCGTGGGTATTCCCCAACAGCAGCTGCAACGCATATTTGACCCTTTTATCCGGTTAGAGAAAGCACGGACTAAACAGTCTGGGGGTTATGGCCTGGGGTTAGCGATTGTCAAAGAGGCGATGTTGATCATGCAGGGGCAAGCAATTGCCGAGATAAATAACGATGGTGGGCTCACGATCAGGTTACTATTTCCGGTGGCATAACGTGTACTGACTTATGCACGAGCTTAACCTGATCTCGGTAACCTGAACCAAAACATTCAGGGTGCAACTTGAGGCTGTCTAGACGCACTTGACGATATTGAAAACTATCACCTGGCATCAACGCCCTATATTGAATTTCCATACTTCCCTTTATAAACTCGACGCCTACCTAATAAGTGAATCAATGCTGGCGGTCTATTTTATCATTAAATGACTTTATTTATAATAGCTTACCTGTCTGCTGGATGGTTTACGCCATCATGTGTTGGTACTTCACCAAGCTCAAAAGGGCTGACACCTTCAAGACAAGCTACATTAAAGCCATACTGCGTTGGATTTGAGCGACGTTGGTGATGTTAATGCCATCAAGCGGGATAGACGCTACTATAGCCCCTCTTCGACGGCACATTGAGCAATCACAGCGGCGCAACTGCTCCAGACCATTTGGCAAAGAAAGCTCAAACTCTACTGAGCCGCAATGGCATGTTCCTTTGTGGATGGGTTTAATATCCATATTTATTCCTCAAATTTTGATCAATGCTCTGAGCTTGACTGAGTTATAACTCCGCCATAACACGTTTATTGCTATAACAACGCCCTAATAACAGGCAATAATTTTGTCCCCGTTTAACAGCTTGTTAGCTGGCCTATATCCATACATCATTTGTTGCAGTACGATTATCAGCTTCGTTCTCACCTGTGTTAAGAACACCACGAGGTTCAATCAATAACATTTTCACTTCACCATCAGCAAATGGTTTGTGCTCAACACCTTTAGGAACAACATACATTTCACCACTACTTAAAGTAACCTGTCTGTCTCGAAAATCTATACGAAGATCCCCCTCCAAAACTATAAAAGTTTCATCTGTATCTTGATAAGCATGCCACTCGAAGTCACCTTCTATTTTTACTATTTTAATTTGGTAATCATTCATTTCAGCAATTACTTTTGGTGACCACTGTTCATTAAATAAACTTCACTTTTCTTTGAAATTAATTGATTGATATTCCAA
>JBLHPA010000060.1:0-16166 GCA_047628235.1 Moritella sp. | reverse complement strand
GCTATGTTAGTGTAGCTATTAGTTAAAATATAACGAATAAGGATAGATCGCGCGAAGCCGCGATTTAATCCTATTGTTGTACAAGCCAGTCGCGCCCACCTGTTATGGTCAACTCACTACAATCCAGATCAATTTATCACTATTTTGCCCTCTATCGATGAAGTATATAGTCACTTTTAATGAATTATTCCCTGAAAATTACTATAGTTGAATCTGTGTTAACAATTGGCTAACACGCAACAAAAATACTTAACAAGATTTATTTGTTAAATGCATCAACTTGTTGCAGTAAAGCCTACGCTTAAACCAAGGAGTGATTGATGTTACATGGAAATGAATTTAAGGGCGCTGCGCTGGCAATAGTCTGCGCTGGATGTGTACCGATGACAGCTTTGGCTGAACAAAATCCGCCAAAGTTGGTGTTGCAAATAACCGTCGATGCCTTACGTGCGGATTTACCGGCGCGTTATCTTAAAAATATGGGGAAGGGTGGTTTTCGCTACTTACTCAACGAGGGTATTCATTATACCAATGCGCATTATCAACATGCGAATACAGAGACAATCGTAGGTCACGCTTCACTGGCTACTGGCGCACCACCTGCGGTACATGGCATGGTTGGTAATGTTTGGTTTGATCGCGCGCAAGATCGGGTCGTCTACAATATAGAAGATGAAAATTATTCGTTACTCACCTCGGGTGCTGGCGTAGATCAAAATACTGAAATTGATACTACCCAGAAAGTTGCAAAATCTGATGGCCGTTCACCAATGCCTTTCTTGTCCTCAACATTGAGCGATGAAATTGCTGCCGCATACAACGGTAAATCTAAGATTTTTTCTGTTTCATTTAAAGACCGGGGCGCTGTCTCCCTTGGCGGTGAATTTGGTAAAGCATTCTGGTTTTCCAAAGCAACGGCAGGGTTTGTCACCAGTAACTATTATTACAAATCGTATCCTCAGTGGGTATCTGACTGGAACGCTGGTCTGCCGACCGAAAAATACAGTAACAGTAACTGGGAACTCATGCTTGATAAGGCTAATTATGTGTTAGCTAATGAACAAGAGACCAGCTACAAAACGGATTTAGCCAGTTTTGGGAAAAGATTTCCACATCCTTATGGCGCGGCCAGCGGGGACTATTATACAACCCTGCTAAGCCTTAGTCCGGCGGGGGATGAGCTAACCCTAGATTTTACTAAAACATTGATCGAAAAAGAGCAATTGGGAAAAAATAGTGTGCCAGATTACCTGGCTGTCAGTTTCTCTGCTAACGACTACGTGATCCATATGTTTGGCCCCTCAAGTCTTGAAGCGGAAGATAACCTGCTCAGACTTGATAAAACACTGGCTGCACTTTTTAATTACATAGACAAAAGAATCGGACTGGATAATACCCTGATTGTACTCTCTGCTGATCACGGTGCTCCCGAAGTTCCTGGATACCTTAAGAGTCTCGGTGGGAAAAAGGCACATTATTTCAGTTTGGATACGCTAAAAGATAAAGCGGTTATGGATAGATTAAAAGCCCGCTTCGGCATTGGTGAAGAACTGTTTGAACTCTATTCTAATCCCTACATCTACCTTGATCATAAGGTCATTGCCAAAAACAAACTTAACCTTGCCGAGGTGCAGGCCGCTGTTGCTACTGAAGCCAGACGTATTCACGGTATTGACTACGCGGTTACGGCCACTGATATTGAAACGGGACAATTGCAAAATACCCGAGTGATGAGACTTATTGCAAATAACCACAATGCCATGCGCTCGGGCGATGTTTATCTGGTTTATTCACCTAAGGTTTACATTAATGATTTTGGCGGGTTGCATGTCGCATCTGTGCATGGTTCACCTTGGCGTTACGATACCCATGTGCCGATATTTTTTGCCGGCGCCGGTATTGACGATGAGATCGTTAGCCGTGCGGTTACCCCTTATGATATCGCACCGACTATTTCTAATTACTTAAGTATTACTTTGCCCTCAGGTGCAACTGGTCAGGTGTTGAAAGAAGTGGTGGAGAACAAATAAGAAGAGCAAAGCCACCACTGTTACCTTGCTGTTATCTTATTGGTGGCACGGTGGCTTTAGCGTAGTAGCCTTAGTATGGGCAGACCATTAATTCATTGTCAGCAAAACTTTATTATCGGTAATGTCTATTTCATAATAAACGGTAACATCAGTCTGTAGCAGGTCTATCACTTCAACCAACAGCGTCTTATGGTGATTTAAGATATAGATAGGGCCGGTATAACCGCATATCGCAGAGTTAATTTGCATTATACGGCTGTCTGCCTGTGGTCTGAATGTCGATTCTTGGCTTTCATACTGGCTATAAACATTAATGTTGCAGGGGACGTCCACGGTTGATTCTAGATGCAACTGATGTGTTGTTGATGCAGTAAATTTTTGTGTTATTGGCGCTACGACAGTTTGTAGACCTCCACTGTTTGTCGACGGAGGTAGGTAATTTTCCTCTGACTGCACTAAAGGTACTAATGCACCATCGATAGTTATTTCAGCGGGTGGTGCCGCATTTGACGTTTTCTCATCACTGCCACAGGCGGCAATAAAGCTAATACTACAGATCAGTATTTTAGGTATTAATTTCATATTGGGCCCCTATTGAAAGGTGTTACTGATAACGGGATGATCGAACCATTCGGTATTTAATGTGCTGCCACTTTGGATGAAGTTGATGAACTCCGGATAAGCTTCTGTAATATCAACATGTTCAAAAGGGTGATACCACTGCCTGCCAACCTCTATGGCCCAAGGTAGATTGTTTGCGGTCCTAAATATGGATGAGGGCAGGGCGGTTTTGTCATCCTGTTGGCCAAACCAAATGCTACTTCCAAGATCTGTCAGCGGCTTATCAGCCAAGTGAATTTCCAGAGATCGACCTGGTATGACGCCAGCAAAAAAATCACTTCTTTGCTGTGCTGTGCTGGCAAATATAAAAGGATCCAGCGGCATATCCGGTATTGAAGCCTGCGCTATAGGGGTGAGTAGTGGAATACTTATTTCAAATTTGAAGGTATCTGAATTTGAACAGCCAGCCTGAGTACGATAAAAATTTAAACCACAGTTATTCTGTGCAAAATTATTTTTGAGATTATCAGAGACGATCACGACTGCATTGGTTTGGTTTTGCTCTAAAGCGGCACTGGTTTGCAATACTTCGCTGTTGTGGGTGAGTTTAACTAACGCTTCATTGATTTGGGCGCGAGGGATACCCGGTAACTGGATTGCAAAGCCATTGGCATAACTGGCTCCATAAGCAGAGAGTTGCCCGGTTATATCGAATCGAGTGACTTTGTTTTCTTGCAGTACCTGGGTGACGCGGTAGTAAATAACAACGTCATTAAAATCGTAATCTCCCATCTTTGGCCACATATCTTCATAGGCCAGAGATACAAAATCGTTTTGACTCGGATAATATATATAGGATGTGTATCCGGCACTGATAGCGATTTCATAATCTTCGACTTCACCGTTTACATAACCGCCGTTACTGCCAATAGTTTCAGTATCGCCAACGCGAAAACGTGACCATGTTTTTCCTATGCTGGCAGTTGTTGGAACGCGATAGAGTAAATTATGGCTGCCGGGAGACAGCTGTAACCCAGTGAAGACATGTTCATCTGCGTCATTAAAATCTCCGTCTTGGTTCCAATCAAACCAGGCATTGAGATAGCCTTCTGCCGCGCCACCTATAGTGACATTTAACTGACTATCTAACCCGGAAACCAAGGTGGTTTGAAATAAAATACCGTCTTCATCATGAGTGCTAATTGCTTCATCTGTATCAGGGTATACCGCCGCGTCTGCTTCAGAATCAATGGCACTGCCTAAAAAATAATTATCGTAATTAATTAGATGACGCGCGCCGTTATTGGCCAGTGTTGTGCCATAAGAATCGGGTGCATCACCGTAATCGGTATTGGTTGATACGACAGGTGCATTCGCACAGCGAGCGCCGTCATTACTGTTTGTTGGTGATGCTTGGGCAAAATAAACCGTGTTACCCGTTATGTTGTTTGGGTCGGTAATGTCTGCGCGATAAATGTTGCCGTCATTGTTTCTGACAAAATAGAGGTATCCTGAGACATCGAAATAGGCGGCGCCAAAATTACTGCCTGGCGCAGTGAAACCTGTATTTGCTACAACAGTCGATGTTCCATCGCTTGGATCAATCTGGTAGATATCCCCGTTTTTACTACCGACGGCGTAGATCTTGCCATCCAGGGGGTGGAAGGCAAAATCGGCAATGCCCATGCTTTGATCGGCGCCGCTGATTTTGTTAATAATAAGGTAGTTAGGATCAGTCGGCTCTAACGTTGTATAAAAGAGACCAATGTTTTTACGGTAGAAATAATAACGGTTATTGTAAATATCGCCGACATAAAAATTATTTTGTGGGGGGTTGATAAAAGGTAACACAGTGGCGTTAAATTCACGATCAAATTGTACTAAGGCCAGTCGGTTTTTATTAAAGCCGTAAACGAAGCGGTCGGCTTCATTAAATGCGATGGCATTAACCACATTATCCTCTAACCCATCATCCGTTTGCAGCGTTGTGACTGAGCCAGTGGCAAGATCGACCGATTTATAATGGGTGGCACCATTGGAGTACTGAGATAAAAAAGCTTGGGTAGGACAGAGATCAAAAGGGGTTGCGGATACGCTGTGACTAACACTGTATAACATTGTGAAGAATAACAGCGTGAAGCCAAACGAGTAAAATGTATTTCCATATTTATGCATATGTACCTCAAACTTTTGTTATTGAATTTGTTGATTTAATGCTCAGTAATAAAGCATGTATTGAGCCAACTTTAATTGTCAATAAAAACAGATTGATAGGTTAAAGTTGATGTGTAATGCAGATTTAAACGCGTAATGCGAATTAAATTAAGAGGCATAGTGAGATCTCAGCTAAGCGGCATACGCCCAGCCAGATCTCGAAAATGTAATTGAATGTTAAGGCAATTTAAGGGACGAGTTTGCCAGGATTCATGCGACCATCAGGATCGAACATCTCGCACAACTGATTAATGACTTTTATGCCCATTTCGCCCTTTTCTGCCTGTAAGTAAGGGGCGTGATCTTTACCCACACCGTGCTGGTGGCTGATGGTTCCGCCGTGCCGAACAATTGACTCGGCTCCTGCCGCTTTGAGTTTCCGCCAACGTTTCATGGTCTCTTCATAATCACTGCCCATTCGAAAGACGAAGGTGGTATAAACGCTACAACCCTGCCCATAGAAGTGTGATAGGTGAGTGAAAACATGCACGGTTTCATTAAATTCACTGAGGGCATTACGGATATCCATCTGGATCCCTTCAACTGCATCAGGTACTTTGGACCAGTCAATACAGGTCTCCATGGTGTCGATTGCCACGCCTACCTCCCACAAGCCATCACGCAGGTAAGGCGCGCGAAAACGGCTGTGCTCCCAGCGTTTACCCATAAATTCGCCGGTATAAACCCCTTTGTGTTTGCTAATAAATTTACGGGTCTGTTTGAGGGCTGATTTGCACTGTTCTTTGGAGCCTGTTGTACCAAAAGTAAACATGGTTTTACCTTTGCCGGCACCGTGAATTTTTAAGTATTTTTCCAGCAGATTTACTGCAGTTTCATAGCTGGCCAATTTTAAGTGCGTTTCGGTTTCGATGGGGGTACTTAAACGCATCATCGACAGTTGTATACCGTTTTAGATCATCTCCCTCGTCGCCGCCATCCCCGTTTCCCAACTCGAGCCTTCACTTCGGTGATAATGCCCAGGCGTCCTTCGCTGCCCATAAATATTTCCCTAATGTCAGGACCGGCAGAAGAGGCTGGAAAGGTGGGAATATCTAACGTCCCTCTAAGGGTTTCGATTCGACCACCGGCAAATATTTTTTCAATGCGGCCATAACGCAGCGATTGTTGCCCACTGGAACGACTTGCCACCCAGCCTCCGACGGTAGATAGCTCCCAGGATTGTGGATAGTGACCTAGGGTAAACCCGAGCGTGGCTAGTTGTGCCTCAATATCAGGACCGAGGGTACCTGCGCCGAAGGTGGCGATCTGACTTTTTTTGTCAAAATTAATCAACTTGTTCATGCGATTCATGGCAACGGTAATGACCGGTTTCCCGTCTGCTTCGGGGGTAATATGACCACAGACAGAGGTACCGCCGCCATAAGGAATGACATCAAGATCGTTGGTCTGGGCAAACTGGAGTAGCTCTTGGACGTCCTCGCTCGTTTCGGGAAAGGCGACGCCATCAGGGTAGGTGTCAAAGTTGCCGCTATGCATCGCCAGCCAGTCGGGAATACTTTGACCTAAGCAATGACGCAAACAGACTTCAGCATCTTTGCGGATCAGCCGATGCTCGGGTAAACAGGGTTCCAGCACCTTAGCAAGTGTGTCAGCTAAGGTGGCGAGATGAATTACTTAATTCAAAACCCAGATTATTTTTGTCATCGCCCCAACCATTCCAACGTTTCATCGATGCCTCTTACGCTATCGTATTTAGATAGATCTTGGTGAGTTTTATATTACTCCATCTCTATCGAGGTTGTTATGGCCTATTCGGTCGTATAATTGATTATTTCGGACATTAAAATAAATAATCAGGGTATTTACGTTGAGGAATCCGTGCAGTTCGAATACTTGATGCTATTATTTTCTGAATAAGGTTGATGGTAGCTGCTGAATAAGGTTGATAGTTCGTGATGTTAATGTATTGTTTTACAGAGCATATCGGGTTGCAGGCGGCGCTTACAATGTCACAATGCCGCAGTTATTAATAGTATATTAATTTACATTGCAGAGTTATATATGGATAAAAGACTAAAAGTGACTACCTATAAAGTATTGTTCACTTAAATTGGTAGTAATTTATTGTTAATTTTAAGTTAATCGCGTGAGCTGTGTCAAATAGTTGTTAATGATTTTGTTAAATGGTTGTTGCTTCGCAGATGTTGTATGAAAATTACCTTATGATTATTTTTGTGTTCCAAATCAGAAAAAATAACGCTTCAAGTAGCGGTTTAGCTGCTTAAAACGGATATTTACAATACTAAAAATAGACAAGGAAATTAATATGCAGGTTACAAAAATAGCTTTAATACTCGGTCTAGCATCAACATTACCCAGTTTAGTTAATGCGGCTACATTAGAGCAAGTGATGAAAAAAGGCGCACTTAACTGTGGTGTTTCTACCGGGATCCCCGGTTTCTCTGCGACTGATTCAAAAGGCGTTTGGAAGGGTATCGACGTTGATTTTTGTCGCTCAGTTGCAGCTGCTGTATTAGGGGATGCATCTAAAGTTAAATTTATCCCACTGACTGCTAAAGAACGTTTTACTGCATTACAAAGTGGTGAAATTGATGTTTTAGCACGCTCATCTACATGGACAGCAACACGTGATACTTCACTCGGTTTAAACTTTGCAGGTGTTAACTATTACGATGGTCAAGGTTTCTTAATTAATAAAGATCTTGGTATAACGTCAGCGAAAGAATTAGACGGCGCATCTTTCTGTATTCAAGCCGGTACAACAACCGAACTTAACTTAACGGACTATTTCAAATCGAACAACATGGAATATAAAGCGGTTACGTTTGATACATCAGGCCAAACAATTGATGCCTTCAAAAAAGGCCGTTGTGATGCAGTGACATCGGATGCATCTCAGCTCTATGGTTTAAAAATCAAGTTAGACAATCCTAATTCAGCAATGGTGTTACCCGACATTATTTCTAAAGAGCCTCTAGGCCCTGTTGTTCGTCAAGGTGATGATGAATGGTTTAACGTCGTACGTTGGAGTCTATTCGCTGCATTAGAAGCTGAAGAGTTAGGTGTAACGTCAAGTAATGTTGATAAGCAATTAAAATCAGCTAATCCATCGGTGAAACGTCTATTAGGTGTTACTGGTAAAGCCGGTGAAAACTTAGGCCTTAAATCAGATTGGGCTTACCAAATTGTTAAGCAAGTTGGTAACTACGAAGAAATGTTTGATAACAACGTAGGTAAGAACTCCCCTCTTAACATTGATCGCGGCATCAATAATTTATGGAATAAAGGCGGCTTAATGTACGCAATGCCAATTCGATAAATTAATACCCCCGTCACGTCAGCATATCATCACTACGGTATGTTGAAGTGACTAAGGTATATCGGGGGCTTGGCCCCCTTTTTTAAGAGGTTTATTTTGTTATGAATAATTCAAAACTCCCCCCAACCTCCAGCGGTTTATTTAACAGCCCACAACATCGCGCAATTATTTTCCAAGTGCTTTCTTTAGTGATTGTGGTTTTATGCATTTTTTACTTCGTGAATAACATGTTTGATAATGTAGCAAAAAGGGGGATTACCACTGGTTTTTCATTTTTAGGTGAAACGGCTGGTTTTGGTATCAGTCAAACGCTTATCCCTTATGATGATACAAGCTCAACCTTTTTAGATGTATTTATTGTTGGTTTATTAAATACAATTTTAGTGGGTGTTATTGGTATTGTTCTCGCTTCTATTATTGGCCTCATGGTGGGTGTTGGTCGTTTATCATCTAATTATTTAATTGCTAAATTGTCGCTGGTCTACATTGAAACGTTTCGCAATATCCCTATTTTATTACAGATCTTGTTTTGGTATAACGTGGTGCTTGCTGCGCTACCGAGTCCGCGCCAAAGTATGTCTTATTTTGATTCTGTGTTCATTAATAACCGTGGCTTAATCATGCCAGAACCGATCTTTGAGTCGGGCAGTGGCTTTATATTAGTCGCGTTCGTACTTGCATGTATTAGCGTGGTATTTTTGGCTAAATGGGCGAATAAACGCCATGATTTAACGGGTGAAGAATTCCCATTAGTGAGCGTATCACTGGCAATAGTCGTTGTCGCACCGTTATTGGTCTTCTTCATTACAGGGCAACCTATCAGCGCTGAATATCCCGCACTAAAAGGTTTTAACTTTAAAGGTGGTATCACCATTATTCCGGAATTACTTGCGCTTATTTTCGCGTTAAGTATTTACACCGCAACTTATATTGCAGAAGCGGTGCGTGCGGGGATTGAAGCAGTACCCCAAGGTCAAAAGGAAGCGGCTAAATCATTAGGTTTAAAAGATCATGTGATCTTGCGTAAAGTAGTTTTACCGCAAGCATTACGCGTGATTATTCCCCCTGTTATTAACCAATACCTTAACCTAGTGAAAAATTCATCACTGGCAACGGCAATCGGTTATCCAGAAGTCGTCACCTTGTTCTCTGGGACGACGCTTAACCAAGTCGGGCAGGCTATTGAGATCATTCTCATGACGATGGCAGTGTATCTTGTTTTCAGTATTGTTATTTCACTGCTGCTGAACTGGGTTAATGCAAGAATGGAAATTAAAGGAAGATAATATGGCTGTTTATATGATGAAAGAGGCCAAACCAGCACCTTCAACCAGTAAGGGGCTTGTATTCTGGTTACGAGAGAATTTATTTTCTACTATTCCAAACACGCTTTTAACCTTGCTGGGCATTTACTTTATTTATACCACTATTCCACCGTTATTAGATTGGGTGATCTTTGATGCAACGTGGACTGGCACGAAAGAAGAAGTGGTAAAAGAAGGTGCTCGCTGGATATTTATCATCGAAAAATTCGACCAGTTTATGTATGGGTTCTATCCTGAAGCCTTACATTGGCGTCCGAATTTAGTCGCTATCTTAAGTATCATATTTGTGTTTTTCGTACCGCGCCTTAGCAGCGTCAAAGTTAAATTTGTCATTATGCTGTTATACCCATTTGTGTGCTTTATTTTGATCAGTGGTGGCTTAGGGCTTGAAGTGGTTGGCACTGAAAAATGGGGTGGCTTGATGCTGACTATTTTAGTGGCAGCTGTGGGTATTATTGCTTCATTCCCCATTGGTATTTTGTTGGCGTTAGGTCGCCAGTCAGACAATATGCCGATTGTTAAAACCTTATGTGTTGGTTTCATCGAATTTATTCGTGGTGTGCCGCTCATTACTATCTTATTTATGGCGTCGGTCGTACTGCCGTTATTCTTTAGCGATGGTATCGAGTTTGATAAGTTATTACGTGCGTTAATTGGTATTACATTGTTCCAAGCGGCGTATATTGCCGAAGTTATTCGTGGTGGTTTACAGGCAATTCCGAAAGGTCAATACGAAGCGAGTGAGTCATTAGGGTTAACATATTGGCAAGGGATGATTCTGATTATTCTGCCTCAGGCGTTAAAGATCTCGATTCCGAATTTAGTGGGGTCTTTCATCTCACTGTTTAAAGATACGACGTTGGTATTAATCATAGGTTTATTCGATATCCTTGCCATGGTAACACTGACCAACAGTGATACCAGTTGGCTTGGTTTTGAAATCGAAGGTTACGTATTTGTCACCCTCATTTATTGGGTATTTTGTTTTAGCATGTCGCAATATTCGCGCGTGATAGAACGTAGATATAATACCGACCATTAACAATTACCGTAAATTAACCATTACCGTAATCCCCAGCTTAACACTGGCCATTTACGTAAGGTAATTGGTATAAGGAAGTATCATGTCAGAACAAGATTATATGATCAGCATGCAAGACGTTAACAAATGGTATGGCGATTTTCACGTACTGAAAGATGTTAACTTAAATATCAAAAAAGGCGAGAAACTGGTTATCTGTGGTCCGTCTGGCTCAGGTAAATCAACCACTATCCGTTGTCTTAATCACCTTGAAAAATTTCAAGAAGGTAAGATTAATATTAACGGTACTGACTTGATTGAGGACGTAAAAGTTGTGCGTCATATCCGCTCGCAAGTGGGGATGGTATTCCAACACTTTAACTTGTTTCCTCATCTTTCAGTGTTAGAAAATTTATTGTTAGCGCCGATTTGGGTACATAAAAAGCCCCGTCATGAAGCAATTAAAACCGCGATGGAATATCTTGAGCGTGTGAAGATTGCCGATCAAGCGCATAAGTTTCCAAACCAACTTTCTGGTGGTCAGCAGCAACGTGTCGCGATTGCCCGTTGCCTGTGCATCAACCCTGAAATCATGCTGTTTGATGAACCGACATCAGCGCTGGATCCAGAGATGGTATCGGAAGTGTTAGATGTAATGGTAGAGCTGGCAGATGAAGGCATCACCATGATCTGTGTCACCCACGAAATGGGCTTTGCTAAGAAAGTGGCCGACCGCGTTATCTTTATGGATGCAGGGCAAATTATCGAAGAAAATGAACCACATGAGTTTTTTGATAATCCGCAATCAGATCGTCTGAAATTATTCTTAGATCAGATTTTATCGCACTAAATTCATCTCCCCGCCAGTTTATAATGGCGGGGAGTAAACTTAAAACATTAAGCTAATCGCAGATACTCTTCACCCATCGCATTTGCAGCTAAAATAGCGTTGTAAACTTCAGTCACTGTTACACCGCCTTGGGTATTGTGAATCGTTTCTCCTTCTTTACAAGCCGCTTCTGCAACATTCATTAACTCTTCACTGGTGTAATTTGTTAAACCAATCTGATTTAACGTAATTGGTAAATCGACAGTTAAGCAGAAATCAATTACATTTTCAATTTCTTCCATTGGCTGATCTTCAAGGATCAATTGAACCAATGTGCCAAATGCCACGATTTCACCATGCATGGTTTTTTCGCATTGCTCAAGAATAGTAAAGGCATTATAGATGGAGTGAGCCGTAGCTAACCCCCCATTTTCAGCGCCAACACCACTGAGATAAGTACAGGCTTCCAACACTTTTTCGACTGCAGGTGTTACTGCATCATTTTCAACGGCAAGTTTGGCTTTTAAACCATAATCACGCAATATTTCGTAGCACAATTTAGACAGTGCAAATCCGGCTTGAGATACGGCACCAGCAACAAGGTTGGCAGATTTTGAATTTAGGCAAGTTCTGGCTTCAAAATATGTTCCTAACGCATCGCCCATACCTGCAACCAGGAAGCGAACGGGTGCTTTTGCAATAATGGTTGAATCCACCAGAACAACATCAGGGTTTTTAGGATAGAAAAGATATTCGCTAAATTGGCCTTCATCATCATAAATAACAGACAATGCAGTACATGGCGCATCAGTTGCTGCAATGGTTGGTACAATAACCAGTGGAATTTTAGAAAAATGAGCAACCGCTTTAACGGTATCAAATGTTCTACCACCACCGATGCCCATAATGGCATCACAGCCGCTCACCTTAAGTAATTCTTCGATACGTCGAATTTCAGTCATGGAACTTTGACCATTAAATTCTTCAAATACTAACTTTGAAGTATCACCACCAAAGGCTTCTTCAATTTTTTCCTTTGTCATATTCATGACAAACTCATCCGCAACAACATAGAACTTTGTACCTATCGAGGCAACGTGTTTTTCTAGTTCTAAAATAGCATTAGCACCTTGAATATATCGAGATGGGGCTCTCATCACTGTTAACATCTATTCTCTCCAATAGTTAATTTTTATATTTATTAGTATAGACTAAAGGACTACCAACAAAGAGAGGTATTTCTCAGTTTTATCATATTTTGGCTAGGATACCTTTTGCTTTAGCTGGAAGAGGAATCGCTTTCACTTCCTTTTCGTTAGTTGTCGTTGGCATCCTTCTGTTGAACCCGCGCAAGCTGCATCAATCCAGTGATATGAATAATTCTAGTGTGTATTACTATCGGCTAGTACAATAACGTTTTCTTTTTATGGTTTGATCAGTCGATCACTGATTACTTCGGACATTGAGACAGTTGTTAGGGCACTTTCAGCTACTAAAAAATAGTCGATTATTGGTGTATCTTAACTAGTGAAATTGATAGAATATTACGTAATTTCATCTTTACCGATGCTTAATAACGGCGAGTATTCCCCCTTTTTATGCTTAGAGATCCCAAAGCTAAGATCACATTTCAGCAAGATATCAAGTCCCAATACAGCAGAGATAAACAGAAAAATTATGGAGTCATATCTTAAAAAATAGCTTAAAATCAGGGGGGGGAATAGAATTGGGTTTATACAAACCTTTGAATTTTTAATTATTTGCCATATAATTAACTACCGTCCTGTCAGCATGGCTAATATATTATTTTTAATATTTGCCACTACAAATAAATAGAAATCCAATCATGTCAATAAAAAGAACACTTCACTTCCTCGTGGCCAGTATCTTCTTCGCGATGGTCGTATTAATGATAACTTCCTACTTTTATATCAAAAAAATTGAAACTGTTATGGAGGCCTCTCAATACGTTTCAACAATCGAAACCGATATGCAGATATTACGCAGGGATGAAAAAGATTTTCTTGCCCGCAACGATTTAAAATACAAGGTGAAATTTGACCAAAACCTTGGTTTATTACACTCACATCTGCGAGCGGTTAACGTAATGTTGGCCAGCGTGGATATTCCATTTAAAAAGTTACAGTTATTAACCGATACTTTTAACGATTATAGCCGCAGATTTGACGATGTTGTTTCAATTCAGCAACAAATCGGTCTGGACAAAAACAGTGGTGTTTATAATTCACTGCGAAGTGCCGCACATGAGTTGGAGGCTAAAATCAACCGACTTGATGACGATTCATTGCATGTTCAACAGCTACTTCTGCGTCGTCATGAAAAAGATTTTATACTTTATCATGCTGATAAATATGTTGATTACTTTACTGACCGCGTTGCACACATGCAAAATATGCTTGCTTCCACCAACTATTCAGGATCCACGACTAACCTCACATCGGTGCTAGTTCAATACCAGAAAGCGTTTAATCAATTTGTCTCTCTTTCGCACCAAAAAGGCTTAACTTATAATGACGGTGTGATAGGCGAGTTTAGACATTCGGCTGAGAAAGCTGAAATGCTGCTGGTCAAGAAAGCTGCCGAACTGAAAAATCAAGTCATTCAGATAAAAGATGAAGCGAATTCTATCCTGTTTATATTGGGTGCCGGAATTACCATTATTATCTCTGTCTTCGTGTGTTACCTTGCCAGTCGGATTTCTAGTCGCCTACAGCAAGTAACTAAGACAATGAATGAAATTTCGACTGGTGACGGTGATCTTTGCGTTACATTGGATACTAAAGGTAATGATGAGATCACTGAACTTGGCATCGCCTTTAACACCTTTGTGGAAAAAATTCATAATACTGTTAATGTTGTGGCAAACTCAGTTCTACAACTGGCTTCAACCTCAGAGGAAATGTCAGTTGTTATGGAACAGGCGAAAGTCGGAGCGTTCAAACAGCAGAATGAGATTGCCGAGATTACCTTGGTTATGGAAGAAATGAATGCTGAAGTGCAAGGGGTCAAGCAGCATACGATCCAAGCCGAAGGTGCAGCAATTCAAGCTAAAGAAGAAGCCAATCAAGGCTGTATGGTGACAGCGCAGAGCACCCTCGGTGTTGAGTTACTCGCGAATGAAGTTGGTAGTGCTACTGATGTGATCAAGAATTTAGTTATACATAGCCAAAGTATAGGTAAAGTACTTAGCGTTATCCAAGGTATTGCCGGACAAACTAACCTACTGGCTTTAAATGCCGCAATCGAAGCCGCACGTGCTGGTGAGTCAGGCAGAGGTTTTGCTGTTGTTGCTGATGAAGTACGTACCTTAGCATTGAGAACCCATGACGCAACCAACGAAATACTGACGATTACCGATGGACTACAAGCAGACGCAGAGGCAGCCACCCGAGTAATGGAAAGCAGTCAAGTCCAGGCTTTAAATGCTGTATCTCAGACCAAACTGGCTAATGGCGCGTTAGCGGATATTACAGGCACTATTGAACGCGTCAGTGAAATGAACAGCCAGATCGCCATTACGGCTGAGCAACAGAGCCATACTAGTAATGAAGTTAGCCTTCATATGGAATATATCAGTAATGTGTGTGTAGAGTCAGCTACCGGTATTGAGCAGTTGACCGTGGCTAATCACGAATTGGCAACTATGACTCAGGAATTGAAGGCTTTGGTGGGTCAATTTAAGCTTAAAGCTTAGGAAAAATTTTTATACATAATTTCGAATAAAAAAATTAAATACTCTTTACCTCGCGGTAGTTAAGATAGGGTTTTAGTTTTCATATTGTGAGGACTATAGGGATAGACAAAATTCAGCATCAGTGCGGGTATAGTTTACCAGCACTGTTTAAAGATTAGGGCTCCGAAGAGCAATGTGTGAAGGCTCTTTTCAACTAAAAATGGCCTGACGGGTTTTGTTCGTCACACTGCCACTTAAACGTCAAATTGGTGTTTCATACAATTTGGCTTGGTGGATTAAGCAAAAAATCATGCAGGTCATGAAAAACAAGATAACAAGCGGCCACCCCATTTATATGAATTTCAATGTAGAGAAAGGATTTTGGTTATCTGAAGTAGAGCACTGGTCAAAACAATATTTAGCAAAAGGTAGTCCAGTTGTTTCTGATGGTTTAGCGTGCTTTAAAGCCGTAAAAAGAGCGGACTGTGAGTATTTCAGCATCGTGACGGGAGGAGGCCCTAAAAGCGTTAACAAAGCGCAATTCATTTGGGTAAATACGATGATTGGCAACGTAAAAAATTCAATAACAGGTACTTACCTCGATTTATGGGTAATCAGGTATATCTTTTGATAGACCTCTCGGCTGAGCTTGTCGTAGATAAGTTTGTTTTCAGTGACGGGGCTGAATTTGTTACCTGCATGCGTTGTGCGGGTAGTGGCTATTTGATAGTCGGGGTCGGGTTCTGTGCCTATTATGCTTTCGGTGGTGATGCCAAAAACACCTGCGGCAACCTGTCGACTTACTCTGTACCTGGATAGATTGTCACAATTTTTCATCTGTCAGTTCACCTAACGTTTTCTTTTTACCGTTTAATCAGTCGTATCACTAATTATTTCAGACATTGAGAGGTTTGTTATGGCACTTGCCGTTGCATCCTGTGACAGCGCCGAAGATGTAATTCAATTATTCATGAAATATATTCATCCATAACTTCAAATAAAACGTGACGTAGATCGCATTTTAAATCTAGAGCTTCCAGTAGTATTCTCCGCCTCCAGGGTTATTAGGAATAGTACACGTTCCAATCATTATAAATAATCCCGGAGTATATTTGTCTAGGTAATCTAAAGTGCCATATGGCAACTATCGGTGCATTACGCTGCACTGTATTTAGCTTTTAATTCTTAATT
>JBLHPA010000059.1:0-16375 GCA_047628235.1 Moritella sp. | reverse complement strand
CACCAAATATATCATTCTGAAAGCTGTTATCTATCGCATTCTGCCCGCGCTGATCCCAACTGTATTCACTCAGCACGTTAAACTCTATGTTCGACAATTGCAGAAACTGATACTCCCCCCCATTACAACGGCTCGGGTCGAGTCATCGTCCATGACCCGGTATAAAACCTCTGCTTTTAATTCAAGCTTATCCAGGTCTACTTTTACATCAACCGAGGCTTGATTAACTAAATTAACATACCACACTGCGCTGCTACCGGGTTCGGCCAAGCGTAACTCCGCTGTTCGATTATGACCGCCAAAATAACCTATTCCTAAATCCAGGTTTCTCACTTTTTTTTCATAACGTAACGCGACATCAGGGTGTAACTCCGAACCCCAACCTTCGTAGTCGTAGTCATAATCGTCTCTAAAACTAAATCGAGCACCCTGAGTCGGCATTGAGGGCTCACGGTAACCCATTAGGATAAGTGTTTCTAACGTGGTGTCATCCAATAACAAGGTAAACCGGGCCATGGGTTGCCCCAGCTTGTCTTGTCCATTTGGTGATTCGTTGTAATCGGTCTGATTAACAATATCGACCAGATGGTGATTTTCCATCACCCCCCAGTGGACTTGATCAAAACCTAAAGAGAACTGCCATTTCTTAGAAACATAACCCGCTTTTAATTCCCGGAAATCGACATGTGTTCTTTCACTATCACGCTCATCAAAACGTAGAAAGGGATGTATCGTGTATTCTAACTTACTGTGTTCCTGAGAAATGTAGATATGTGGTGATGCAGCAACCGATATCTGATGGTAAACAGGATAAGGATAACCATCATCGATAGGTTGGGTTAGTGGATCTGGGCGATCTAAGAACAAGCGTTGCTCTAAACTTACATTCCCATCCATAATCAGTTCTGCATTCACGGCGGAACTTAGCCCGGCACTTAACAACCAGCAGGAAATTAAGTCTAGAATGAAATTACCATCAAAAAATATATTTTGGTATACTTTGTGCCTGAGTAGAGTGGATACGTGTTTTTAGTTAAGTATTGACGTAATATTGACGAAAGGATAAAAAATGCGTTTTAGAGTATGTGGGATAGTAATTTTGTGCTTTAGTCAGATCAGTGTCAGCCAGGCAGGCGGTTGGTTATTTGGCATGCACAACGATGTGATATCAAAAGAAGATGGTAACTACTCGAATGCGGTATTTATCAATTACACAGCTGAAGACCCAAGATTAAATAACGTATTTTGGCAATCCTTAACGGCATTCGACCCCAATAGCTTAAAGTATGCTGTTAATTACCAATTCGGACAAAAAATGTGGACACCGAGTGATATCGCTGAACCAGAACCACAACCTGATGAACGCCCCTATGCCGGTTTATTGTTTGGTGAAGCGAGTGTATTGGGCTACAGTGAAGTGAGCTCTTATCGTGCTTCGCTAATGATTGGAACAGTCGGCGAGCAATCTAGGGCCGGTGATACGCAAAAATCTATTCATGAAATGATTGGCGCAACCACCCCACTGGGTTGGGATAATCAGATTGAAAATCAGGCAGTCTTTCAAGTAACAGTTGAGGCTGATCAACTGGTTAACCGTCCACTGATGTTTATTGGCGAATCTGATCTATCAGCCTATCAGCGCGTAGCAATCGGTAACTTTCAGAGCGAAATCGCATTTGGCGCAACTATTCGCTGGGGAGTTGACCTCGGGGCTAATTACAATAACCTGAGTTTACATCCCCACCGCCTGCAAGGTATGCTTTTGCCACCCGACAGTTCCGGGATAATGCTGTTTGCAACGTCAGAGATGCGTTACCGCTTTAATGACATAACCATTGAAGGCGACTTGCCCAAAACTGTTCCAGCGGTCACGCTTAGCCATGTCCAGGCAACCGCAGCGGCCGGAGTACTCGCTTATTATAATACTATTGGTTTTAAATTCAGTGTAGTCGCAAATACCCCTGATTATGAAGAGGATAACCACGACGAATATCTGGTAGGCAGCCTAGGATTATTCTGGCAATTTTGATGACTCTGACCACCATCTCGGAATAACAACACGTGGCTTGCGCCATTGTGCAGGCTACTATTGTAAATACCCGGGCACACTCAGTATGAAATTTGCGCGGTTTAAAAAATAGATGAAAGTAGTTATCCGTTACTAATTCCCCGTGTTAGTATGCCCGCAAATTAGTTACCTTCATCTGCTTTAGTTAAGTCTGTTACATGCCAAATTCTCCACTTACATATATTCGTCGCCCTAAGGGCAAATTAGCAATATGCTGCCTGTATGGTTTTACTGGTGCGGCCATAACCGCTTCCATTATTTTTTCTCTGTTACTTTTCTTATCTATTCACGATAAATTGTTAATGCAGATCCTGTTTGGCAGTCTGGCGGTGATCTTTGAGCTGGGCAAATTCTTTGCCTGGTATGAATTTGGTGAACGCGTCGCACGTAAGGCTTTTTCCCCTGCGCTTATCGCTTTAACCTTTTATTTGATCCTCGCGGTTATTTCCATTGGTGGTAGCATAGGCGGCATAAACAGTGCCACCAACGTGGCGCAACAATACGTGGATAAACGTGAAAACCGAGTCAATGCAATTAACCAGCAAATTGCTGCCGTTGATGATGAAATAACCCTGAATAATAAGGCCGCAGATAAATACCTTGAATTGCAGATGATTTCTCTTGGCGTTACCCGGATCCAAAAAGAAAATCAAATTTTACGTGAGAAGCAAGCTCAACTGCGTATTCAACGGGATAGCTTACCTGTCGCAGAGCAGGGTTCCGTGATCAGCTTGATTGCCAGCCTCGCCAACATTCTCAATACGACAACCGAAAGTGCCCAATCCTGGTTAGTCATATTCTTATCCGTATTGTTGGATATATTTGCTGCTTTCTTTGTTGGTTTGATCGGTGAAGAACTACGCTTTGTTCATGCACTTAAGCGTAAGAAAAATAAAGCTATCACATCTCAGGCTGGTGATCGACAACGGCTAACTGGCCAAGCGGATCTGATAACCGGAGAGCAAAACGCTCTCCTTAATTCGCCTACCGGATTGGACAAACAATTATCTACGCATGCTGCAGGTATTTTGCAGGCAGCGCAAGAGCAAGACTTGAAGTGTTCAAAGAAGCATATTGCAGCTGCTCTCAACCTCTCTTTCTATGAAGTAGAGCATGCCTTTAAAGAATTTCTTTCGTTTGGCATTATTGAAAAAAAACGAAATAATCATTTGCGTTGGCTGCCAACCGATAAAATAAATTAAGGGGAATAAACCTCTGTTAGTGACATGGATGTCGACTCTTGCAGCTTAATCACTTGTTTAACCCTGTCTTTATCTACCCTACCCTATATTAATATTTTCAGAATTGATAATATGACCAAACAGTTTGGGGATATTCCCAAGTTACCGGTTTTTTGAGATAGCCTGAATGATAAAACAACAATTACACATTGCCTTAGTAGAAGATGAGATTAATATTGCGGAAAATTACCGTGATGCTTTGCAGCGCATAGGCTATCGCGTGTCACTTTTTCATAACCGCCAGGAAGCATTGGCAACCTTCTCTACCGTCTTACCTGACATGGCGATTATTGACGTAGGTTTACAGCATGAATATGAGGGCGGTTTTGATCTCTGTCGCACCTTACGCCAACTGTCAGAAACATTACCCATTATTTTCCTCACCGCCCGCGACAGTGAATTAGATGAAATTTCAGCGTTACGCCTTGGTGCGGATGATTACTTAACTAAAGACGTCAGTATTCATCAAGTACTGGCTCGGGTTGCCGCCTTGTTCCGCCGGATCCAGGCACTACAGCAACCAGCATCAGCCACAGAGCAGGTGATTAACCGAGGAAGCCTACGCATAAACGTTGAGCGTATCGAAACCTATTGGCAAGATCAGCTTGTCATGCTGACATTAACAGAGTTCTGGATTGTTCACACGTTAGCAAGGCACCCAGGGCAAGTTAAGAACAGGGAGCAGCTGATGGATGCTGCACATGTGGTTTTAGATAACAATACTATTACTACACATATCAAGCGGATCCGAAAAAAATTCAACGCCATTGATACTGAATTCAATGCCATTAAAACAGCTTATGGTATGGGTTATCGCTGGGTCATTGAGTCATGAACAGTTGGGTAAATAATTGATTGAATAATTTTAACCTAAAAGCCCAATTACTGCTGGTGGCAAGCTTAATGCTGCTGCTACCTTGGGCTGGCTGCCAAAGTATCTCAATTCTGGAGGCTAGCCTGCGCGAAAGCCATAGCCAGTTGCTCGATATTAAAATGGGCGCGGCTGCACAGCAGATCCAACAAACAATCGAACAGCAGGTCCCCGCAGGCTACAATCAGGGCAGTTATTACGCGCCCCTCACTGACAGTATCATGTTACTTGACGGTTTTGACGGTGAAGAAAGTGACTGGAAAAATATTAGCAGCCCTTGGTTTCAGCTTAACAGCCTCGATCGGGTTACCGATAAGAGTGCCAGACAGAATCCAGAACGACTACCGACCAAAGTGAAGTTCAAGTTAGCCGCCAACTCAGAATTACTGTATCTTTTTATCCAAACATCTGCCCTTAGCCCCCATTACTTTAATCCAACGCAACCACAACAGGCATTTGATCAACTCAATATTCGCGCTGTTAATAGTGAAGGTAACATCGCTCGCTGGCGTATTACTCCCCAAGGAACGGGTCGGGTTGAGATGATACCTATCAGCGCGCCACAATATCAAACTCGCTACGCTGGCACCTGGCGCTGGACTGATGGTCACTACAATATTGAGTTGGCTATCCCGCTTAAATTTGCAGTAAAAGCCATCGGCTTAGATCTGCAGCTCGGCAATAACCGACAAACATTACATTTTAAATCAAAGCCATCCACAGCCTATGAACGCAGCCTGACCATAGAGCTGCCAGCATTAAATCAGGTATTGGGCGCTCATTCTCAGGCCGGTCTCAACTTATATCTACTAAATAGCCAGCATTGGGTTATCGGTAAATTTAATTCCGCTCAAACCATTGCGCGGGATGACGAATCCTGGTTAATTAATACACTTTATAATAAGTTAATCACAACTGATAACTTTCCTCACTGGAAAATACCTGTCCGTTTAGGACGCTGGGTAGATCCGCGACAACTCGAGCAGTTTTCCTGGTACCAGGATACACCCACGAATAAACAGCTTCACACAAGCTTAATGCAAATCAATGGTGAGCGATTCTATCTGGTCGCAGTACAAGACTCACTCCAGAGCTTGCTCTCTGCCAGCCAGGCATTAAATAAATTGCTCGGTTTTTTGTTTACTATCATAGGGGTTATTGTTTTTTCCCTGTTTACCTTTGCGTCCATACTTTCGTGGCGTATTGTAAAAATGAAGCAAGCCTACAGTGCCGCAATTGATAGCGAGGGTAAAATAATTGCCATTCCCGATGCCAGCAAATGGCCCGATGAGCTCGGTGATTTATCCCGAGTTATGCAACAACTCACGTCTAATCAACGCCATTACACCGACTATCTCGCTTCACTCGCGGATAAATTATCACACGAATTAAAAACACCGGTCGCCGTGATCAGAACGTCATTAGAAAACCTTGAGCTGTACAACATTGAGCCTGAGGCTAATAAATATTTATGCCGAGCAATGCAAGGCACAAATCGCCTCAGCCAAACATTAAATGCATTAAGCGAAGCCAATAAATTGGAGCAAAGTTTAGAGTATGCCCAATGGCAAACAGTACCATTTGCAGACATGCTAACAGAGCTCGTTGAGGCCTATCGACAGGTATATAGTGGTCATCAATTTCAGCTTAGGTACTCGACCGAGGACGAATATCAAATTTTTCTGGCGCCGGAATTAATCGTGCAACTTCTGGATAAATTAGTCAGTAACGCCGTGGACTATTCACCCAAGGACAAACCTATCTTGTTTATATTATCAAAACAGGTCGATCGCTTGGTATTAATCGTAGAGAACCAGGGGCCGAAATTTTCCAGTGATGATACACAACGTTTATTTGATTCCATGGTCTCAATCCGCCTGCAATCTGATGTGCCACACTTAGGGCTAGGTTTGTATATAGTGAAACTGATCAGCGACTATCACAATGCGCAGATAGAGGCTAATAATCTACCTGGCGATAATGGGGTTGAATTTAAGCTATCCTTACCTATACAGAACAGCGGCTAGCTAATGCAATAAAGTAAAGGATGATCAATGCAAGCGACCATTTTATGTTGATACGCCCCATTGCTAAACGCAATGGCATCACGCTCTCATTACTCGCTAGCATCTTGGTAGTCGTCGCTGTTTACGGCCTGCTGCTTGAGCCCAATAACCGCTATTTTTCCTACCCGCTAATGGCCGCGTGCCTGATCCTGGGCTTGGTGTTACTCGTGGTTGGAATAACCAAGCTACGGGATGTTTATTATCGCTTTTCACTTACCGATGAAGGCATTCATTACTTTACCCACCACGGTGGTTTTACCCTTTTATGGCAAGACATTCAGCGCATCGACATTCCCAAAATTAGTGATGGCTTAGCATTAACAGAACTACCCTACGTCGGGGTCAGATTAAAGCAACGAGAGCATTTGATTGACACTGCCTCGTTGCCAATATTGGCACACACGTTAATCCAGCAAAGAGCACTTGTGCTACTCATGAAACCTACCTCGAACATGTATGAAAATGCAGATAACATGCTTTACCCGACCACTAAGGTTAAGCATAACTACCGAGGATTGCAGGCCATGTTCTTTAATCGAATGTTATTTCTTCATAACGCCCTGGGTTATGATATCTACTTCCCTTCTGATGATCTCGATCGTTCCCCACAGCAATTTGTACAGTTATTACGCAAATATATGCGCAACAACCTTGAACGGCATAGCAGCTCCGAGCCGTAACCGCCTTAGCAAATAACCCTTAGTAATAACAATAAACAGCCCTGAGCAGTCGGAATAAATAGCTCGGCACAGATAGTAGCTTCAAAAAACACAGTTACGAATAGTAATAATTATCAATTAGACTTGCAATACGCTGGCTTCTTCTAGATAATACGAACTATTCGCATTACGCCATAGTCTATAATAATAACATTACAAGGATTTGCTGTGAAAAAATCTGCCCTTTGCTTTGCTATCTCTTCGGCTCTACTTTCAACTGCATTTGCAACTCAAGCTGCAAATGTAACAGTACTCGATAAAACCCACTCCCCTGCGGCTAACTTTCTGGCTTATACCGAGTTTGAACTATCCGGTGAACCTCTTGCTGAGTCACTGGGCCTGGATCTGGATGTTTTAGACCCCAATCAGGTAGACCAACCAACCGCATTCGATTATGCAGCGGGCATTGAAAGTTATGAATATTCTGAAGAAGCCATGTATGCGCTAAATTATCAGTCAAGCATGGGACCGCATCTGGTTAATGGTCCGGTCAACCAAGCCCGCGGTGGTTCATTATCTGATCTTGGCAAGCGATTTATCGAACTTGCAGCATCAGTAGGTTTCCCGAGTGAAGAGATCCCGCTAAATATGTACCCAATCTCTTTACCGTATGTATCTGGTAACCCAGAATTTGTCGGTAAAGTAGATACAACTAAAGTAAATGGCGAAGCGCTGGAAGTATTATCAGCCACAGGTAAAGCAGCGGTTCACAACACAGTGATCCCCGCCTATTTCCGCGATTACAAAACACTGGTTTGGGACAACGCTAGCTTTGATAAAGCGCTAAACCCTGGCGCTATCGGCAGTATCTTCCTGAAAGAAGTGATGTGGTCACAAGACTTCCTTGGTGGCATGCACGTTACCGCGACAGACGAAGAAGTTGAAGCAACATCAAGCACAATGGATCAAGACGGCAAGCACAGTCTTGGTGTATCGGCAGCAGATGGTTTTAACGGTGTGATCCTAACCGAAATGTCACTGGACAAACTGTTAGTACTGCAACAGCAGCTTGGTTATGACGGCAAAAAACTGGGCGTTAAGTTTGGTCCAGATTATGATGCTACGAAAAAACCGATCTGGTTTGCACATAAAGTCGCCGTAACCGAAACACAGAAAAACGACGTAAACAACCTGGGCAAACTCGTAGTGGCAGACGGTTCATCGTCACTCCGTGATACCTGGATGTTATTATGGCCTGTCAGTGAGTTTTATGCCTTTACCGACCAGCGTACTGCTAACACAGCACAAAACCCGGCCTTTACCGCCGTATTTGATGGCAAACCTTTTGCTGCAGCACCAAAACAAAATGTCGACGGTAATAGCGGCAACAACGTTATCGCCGATGATGCCTTCTCGGTTGCCAGTAACATTGCTAACCTGTCGTTCCAAAACTTAGCAAACCTGCACTTTAATAAAAAAGCGGGTACTTTTGTTACCAAATATGACGGTAAACAGAATGCACAAGTGACCACCTTTGACGCAGCTTATAGCCTAGTCGCACTATCAATTTACCAACGATCACAAGATGCATTACCTGTAGGTTATGCTTCCGCTGCAGGTGGTGATGTAGACATAGCAACACCACAAGGCAAGCAAGCACTAAGCCTGATTAAAGCGCAAGCCGATTATATCGTCAATGAGCTAGTGGCTAAAAATGGCCTGGTTTATGACGGTGCAACCTTAGGTAAATCTGTAACGAAAACACAATCACTGGATGCACAGTTTGCTGCAATTCGTGGTTTAGTTGCGGCGTTCCTCGCCACTGAAGATGCAAGCTACAAACAGGCTGCACGTGCTATCTTCCTGGCTGTTGAGAAAAACATGTATGACCCAGCACTAGGTACTTGGGCACAAATACCGGGTAAAGCAACCATTCACACGCCTTATACGGCTGCTGCTATCTCAGGTGGTTTACGTGAAACTATGTTACACCTTGCCAACGAAGAAGGTGAACATATTCCAGCACTTGAACTGCAACATTTAACAGAGCGTTATACAGCTTGGTTCAAGAGAGTAGTAAACGGTGGTCAGCAACTCTCTGAATGGGTGGGCGATTCAGGTGAAAACTTGTTGATGAATGATCCAAACACCGACTCTGATAACGACGGTGTACGACAAGTTACCGCTGCCGGTGGTAAGTTTGGTACCGCACAAACAATGGCGGCGAAAGTCTCTGTTAGTGCAAAATAAATCTAGCTTAAAATAGTAGTATTAGGGGATGAGTTTCGGCTCTCCCCTTTTTGCGTTTTCATCACTTTTACTGGATATGAACAAGGTTTTATCATGTCATTACAGCTAGCTAGTTCAGAGCAAGATTCGCTCTGGCTGCGTTTACAAACCTATTTCAAGCGTCTGGCTTTTCAGCATAAAAAAGCCGAGACTGTTTTATACCTGATGTTTTTGTCAGGGTTATTGCTGTGGCCATTTATCACCATTCCCTGGCAGGTTGAACGCACTGTGCTGTTAATGCACATGCTGGCTGGTATTACCGTATTCCCACTTTTTGTCGGCAGTTTCTGGCTATCTCATCGTCGTCTTATCCAAAACAGTAACAAAACATTCTTGCGCCAAACCGGCTCGTTAATTGAGTATCTGCTTATTGCCTGTACACTCAGCGGGGTGTTTTTAACCTTCTGGGGTAATACTGGTAATGACTTCAGTATCCTGATGCAAGATATTCATTTTTATAGTTCATGGTTACTTACCCCGCTTGTCCTCAGGCACGCTTGGCGCTGGACAGTGATCAAATTTTTTAGGAAGCATTAATATGTTTGCGAGTTTTTTAATTACGTTTCGCGAAGGTCTCGAAGCCTTCTTATTAGTGGGTATTATCCTGTCTTATCTGGCAAAGCTAGGTGCATCAAAACATAATAAACTGATCTATATCGGGGTGTTTTTTGGTCTGCTTGCATCACTAGCGGTCGCTTTTGTATTCCAGTTTATTGTCGATCAGTTTGATGCACCTGAATATCGTAACTTGCTAATGGCGGGCATATTAATTTTTGCCAGTCTGGTACTGACGTATATGGCTATTTGGATGCAGCGCCAGGCCAAAGATCAAGTATCAAATGTACAAAAGAACATTAAAGAAATATTAACCACAGGAAATGTATTCGGCTTGATTTTTCTCGCCTTTCTCGCCGTGATGCGGGAAGGTTTTGAAACAGTATTATTCTTTTCGGCGCTGATGTATTCCGGCCAAGGTGATTTTTCACTGCAAGAGGGATTAATTGGTGCCAGCTTAGGTTTAGTTTGTTCGCTGGTATTGGTCGTGACGATTATGCGCGGCACCCGTAAAGTACCCCTGCAGGCCTTCTTTAAATGGACCAGTTTACTGATCATTATTATCGCTGCAGGATTATTGTCATCAGCAACCAACATGCTGCAAAGTGCCAATATCTTACCGGCACTATACACTGCTGTATTTGATATTAGCCATGTACTTGATGACCAAGGCGTATTTGGCACTTTCTTACGTGCATTATTTGGTTATAATTCATCACCTAATTTAATTCCGCTAACCGTTTGGATTGGGTACTTAGCAACCTTTACCTACTTCTGGCAGCGTGGCTATAAACCAGTCACGCAAGTAACAGCAAATTAATAAAAATTGAGTAACTTGATGTCTAAACAAATTGTAATATTAGGTGCCGGCCCTGCCGGACTCATGGCCGCCTGGGAATTAAATCAAGCAGGCTATCAGGTGACCATCCTCGAACGTGAAAATTTTGTCGGTGGCATGTGCGCGACCCAAACCTTCCAAGGTAAAAAAGGCGAATACAGGTTCGACTATGGTGGTCACCGATTCATCACCAAAAACCTAAAACTGTTGCAGTTTGTCGATGAGTTAATGACTGATGACCTGCTCTATGCAGAACGTACCAGTGTTATTCGCTTTAAGGGCCGCACCTATAACTACCCGCTTGCCATTGGCAACCTACTGCGCAATGCACCGCTCAGTTTGTTGGCTGGTGCAGCGGTTGATCTGGTATTTAAATTACCGTTTCAAAAGCGCCCAACCGAGCAAAGTACCAGTAACTTTGCCGAATGGATTGAAACGCGCTTCGGTAACACCTTATACAAGAATTTCTTTGAAGGTTATACCGGTAAACTATGGGGTATTGACCCACGCCAACTCTCTGCCGACTGGGCTTCACAACGGATCAGCTTGCTGGATCTCAAAGACGTGGCACGTCGCCTGATCCCCACACGAGGTGCAACCCCGCGCACCTATGCCAAAAAATACCGCTATCCTAAATTGGGTTTTGGCCAGTTGTACACAAAACTGGCTGAAAAATTACAAGCACAAGGGGTGGTGATTATCCAGGGAGCCAATATCACCGATCTGGAGCGTAGCGCTAGCTGCATTACAGCGGTGACTTATGAATTGGCTGGCAATACGCAGTCAATAAGTTGTGACAATGTGGTTGCCACTATTCCACTGCCCGTAGTGTGCACCCTCACCGGATTTAATTCCGATTTAAGCTACCGTTCATTACGTTTTTTCAATATGCCCATGGCAACAGAAAACATCTCACAAAATACCTGGCAGTACCTGTCAGATCCAGAATTACTCGGCACTCGCTTGCAAGAACCCCGCCGTCGCTCGCCGTTTATGGCGCCAGTGGGCGAAACATCGGTGATGATAGAGATCCCTTGTAATAAAGGTGATGATATCTGGCACATGGACAATACCAAGTTGCTGCAGCGGGTAAAGCAAGATCTTGACCACTTAAATGTGCCCGATGTCAGCACGGGTGAATTCTTTACCACCTATACCGAGTATGCCTACCCGATGATGGATGTGAGCTATAACGCTAAACGTGAAGCTGCAATCGATCACTTAGCTCAGTTTGACAACCTAGTGATGACTGGCCGCCAAGGCACTTTCAGATACATTTTTACTGATACCGCAATGGAAATGGGCCTAATGGCAGCAGAAGGTATTATCAAAGGCATTGATAACCGCCGTGAAATTTTTGATCATCGTAATGAGAAAACGGTTATTGAAGTGCAAAGCATCATGGATGAAGACAATATTGGACAAGATACTCGTTCTGTAAAAAATAATAGTATTGTAAATAAGAAAGGTTCTGGGGAAGAAAAAAATGTCACATAAATCTTATCTTAATCTCAGGCACTTATTCTCTGCGTTAGTGCTTTTACTGTTCAGTGGCCAAAGCTTGGCTTACTCCTATGCAGCAGCAGGTAAAGAACCCATCATTGAAGGCCGGGAGTTATTGCTACAAGCACTGTCGGAACAAGATTACTCAGCAGTGCAATCGGCTTACGATTCAATGCAGGCTGAGTTTGCCTATTTTAATCTGCACCATGGTCTTAAGGTTGATGAACAGATGCAGGCGGCAATCAGTGCACAAGATGAAAAAGCCATCTTGACAACGCTGCTCACTACCATGAAAGCAGAAGTGATGCGCCGACTCGAAGGTGCTGAAGAAAACATTACCGATTATCAAGTGGCGAAAGTACTGGTGGTTAAGAGCAAAATTTTTATCGACTTGCTTGCCACTGATCTCACAGCAGATAACCGCCAACAGGCCGATAAAGCCATTCGGGGGGTATTGGCTGCTATCGGTAATCCAGGCGTATTCGGCGTCGGTCAAAAACCGGCAGATAAACACAATTTTATCGAATACCGCAGCATGTTACAAGATGCCTTAGCCAATTAAGCCGAGTAAAGCGAATAAGAAAAATGGGCTGCTTGGCATCTGCCTGATAATCGGTATCTCTGGTTATTTTGCTGCGCTGAGTTATTATAGTTTTGATATTAGCAGCGATGATGCGCTGTATTTTCAACGTGCATTAAGTCACTTTTCGGTATTAGAATTTAGCCCCCATTTTCCCGGCTATCCGGGGTTTGTTTGGCTGGGGCGCTTATTACAAGGTGTTTCTGGTCACGCCAACGGTAATATTCTGCTTAGTTTTATCTCTGCTATTGCACTTACCTTAAGTGTGTTTATTTATTGCTACCAGCGCATTCAGACTAAAATGTTTGCGTTATTCGCAGTATTACTGTTTTTGATACAAGGAAATCTGGCAGAACTGGCCTTTAATGGTTTATCCGATGCCACGGCCCTGCTTTTTTTTAGTTTTTATTTATTCACACAAGCTGATAAATCTTCTACAAGACCGGCTATAAACGGACTGTTCAGTGGCTTACTACTCGCAGCCTGTTTAGCTACCCGCCCTTCTTATTTACCGCTCGTGGTCAGTGCCTTAGCGTTAGAATTCTTTGCAAGACCAGATCTTGTCCAGGGCAACTTTACTCAGCCGAATCTTACCCAAACTTATCCTATCCAAAACAGTTGGTTAGAATTAGCCAGGTGGCGATTAGGCTGGCAGCTTGTCAGTATTACCATTATGGGTCTTATCTGCGCGGGGTATATATTCATCCACGATGGCTGGGCGTATTTCGATGAAGCACGACGTTTTACTCAGGGTCATTTCACTATCTGGGGGAATACTGGGGATCAGCACAATCCTATTTATCTGCAGTGGCTAAATGCATTACTGCGTACTTACTCTGTTCCTGGTCTAGTCATGCTAACAGCAAGCCTGATTGTCGGTTTGTATATTCGCCACACACGCCAGTTGAGTATATTGGCCTGCTGCTGGTTAGCTTGGATACTGTACGGCCAGAACCCAGAGAACATCCGCCATTTGGCCGTATTGAGTCTGCTGCTGCCGATCATATTTAGCTTGCTGGCCGCTCATTTTTTCCAACGAAGCCGCACACCCGTTATTGTTAGCATGTTATTTATTATCAGCATATTGGGATATCACAGTATGGATAAGTTTAGTCACAACAAACATGCGCCCAGCGAACAAGCCAGGCACTTTTTTCAGGCAATACCAACGCAGCAAACCATTATCAGTAATTACAATATTGCCACGCTGCGGGACAGTCTGCCGCAACACGTGATCCTTGATAGGCACTATCAAAGCAGTAGTGCTTACTTAGCCAAGCAAGGGCATTATTGGCAACTGAGTAGTACTCTTCTGGCGCAGCAGCAGCCACTGAAAAAGTTTAACGGTCGTTTTATTGGTGAGCGCCCGCTATATCTCTATGACTACCGTGCGATGAATTCCGTGAGATAGTCAGGAGACAATGTCATTTAATCTTTTTTTTTCGCGCTTTTTATCGGATATAAAAATAGATAGTTTATAGCTCGATGTTTACGAAATATATGTAGCAGTGAAGATAATTTAATCCAAGAAAATCTAATCATCAATATTTTCGAAATTTCACAAAGATACATGCCTATTTAAATGAACTATTACTAAAGAAATCTACGTTTCCTGTACCACTAAAAAAGGATCGCATAGCTAATTTAGCTGATTTTTTTGTATTTTTTTCTATTTTATTAAACTCCCAAGTCGCATAAATTACGCCATCCATTAGTCGTGCCACCCATTCAGGGGGAAGTTTTTTATCTATTAACCCTTCATTTTGAGCTGATCTTATAAGGCTTAATATTTCTGATTCCTGTTGATAACATCGTTTTTTAATTTCCTCTGATGTGTGATCTTCAGGGGTTAATTGAAACATAAATTTATATTCATGTTCTAGATTAAGCATTGTTTCAAAAAACAGTCCGAAGAAATGCTTTGTATTTAATGCTTTAGATTCCGCTTTTAATACTTGGTTATCTATTTTATCTAAACAACGGAGAATCAAAGCTTCAACTAATAACTCTCTGGTTGAGTACATACGATAAAGCGTGGCTCTTCCTACCCTTGCTAGCCTTGAAATTTCCGTGAATGGCGTGTCTGGATTTTCAGTAAGTGCAGTAAGGGCTGCATCCAATATCGCATCATTTGATTTTTCTAGCCTAGCATCGTTGAACTTCATTTTAACCCCAATTTATAGTGCGTAAATATTATAGTTTTATTTTAACATAATTTATGAAACAAATGTGTATCATAAATTATATAATATATGATACAGTTGTGTTTCATATGTCGTTGTCTCGGTCTGTTGGTATTTATGGAAATAGAAATGAAAAATTTGTAGTTCCTAACAAATTATTTCGTTGAAATTCTTTACTAAATCTAAAATTTCGGATGCGGATTAACAGGGCTAAATAATATAAAGACTTGTTATTTGATAGATAACTTTAATGGAGAAATAGTGAAAAAATATTTGTTAAAAGGAATACTCCTGAGTAGTTGTATTGCTTTATTAATTTGGAGTATTTCTGAAGAAGATACAGTTAATAAGCATGCAGATAAAGTTCAAAAAATTCCAACTGTTTCGGTGTTAGAAGCGTTACCGAGTGACTCTTCGTTAACAGTAAAAGCATCGGGCTTAACCATTGCTAGGTGGCCATTAGCCATCAAGTCAGCCGTTGGAGGAAGAGTTGTCTCTATTAATGATAATACAAATCCGGGTGACAGTATAAATCGACAGCAAATGTTAGTTGAAATATCGGCACAGCCTTATCGTGTTTCTGTCGGTAGTGCGAAAGCAAAGGTATCACGAGCTGAATTCGAGTTGACAAATTACAAGCATAAACAATACGTCGCTAAAAAGATTTCTGGCGATAAAAAATTATCCTCCTTTGGTAGTTTTGATGCTCATATTTTAACCGCAAAATCAGAGCTAAATTATGCAAAGTCAGAGCTTGAATACGCATTACAAATGCTCAAGGAAACAAATATAAAGTCACCATACCCTTCAATTGTTGTAAAAAAAATGGTTACACCAAGTCAGTGGGTTGAAGTCGGGGAACCTCTTTTTGAAATTATATCCAGTGAATCTATTGATGTTAAAGTAGAGCTCTCAGAAGTTAATTGGAAACGTTTAAAAAATAGAATCTCTGTTGGTGGAGTAGCTAAGGTTATGGCGCCATCTGGAAAAGAGTGGTTTGCAAATGTCAGATATTTGGCCCCAATTCTTGATGATATAACGAGGCAAAGAAGTCTAGTATTAAATATAGACAGCCCCTTTTCTGGTGAAGACCCATTATTACCCGACCAGTTTGTTAATGTCATTTTTGAGGGTGAAAATATAAAAAATATAGTTAATGCTCCATCATCCGTTCTAACACAAGACGGAAAAGTATGGACCTTACTTGATGAGCGACTATTTTTGGAGGAGATAGAGCTGATTGAGCAAAGCTCAGATGTAATTAAATTTCGTTATATAAACAAACCAGCCATCAATCGATTGTTAGTTCGTTTTCCTCTTAATTCAATGTTGCAAGGCCAAAAAGCATCACCAGAATTATTTGCAAAAGAAAAAGGTAATCACAAATGAGCAGTGTCACTAAATGGTTTATTGACAATCCAGTCGCTACCAATCTTTTAATGGCATTTACTCTTATTGCAGGGCTTCTATCTCTAAACACCCTAAGAGTTGAGAGTTTTCCTCAGATTCCCCCGACTCAGTT
>JBLHPA010000058.1:0-16584 GCA_047628235.1 Moritella sp. | reverse complement strand
CCACGCTGACACTAGAGTTGTTGCCGACCTTCCTGAGGATATTAGTGATAAAATCAGAAGCTATGCCATCAAAGCATTTAAAGGTATGAAGCTACGCCATTTATCGAGAATAGATTTTTTCTTAACCGATGATAATGAAATTCTATTAAACGAGATAAATACGTTCCCAGGTTCAACGCCTATTTCGATGTTTCCTAAAATGCTTGAAAATTATGGCATAAAGTATCAGCAATTTTTGAAGCAAGCCATCATGGACGAAATTAACAAATAACATAAACGGTTAATAACATGTCTCGTTACTGCTAACAAACGAAACAACCAGATAAGCTGCAGTAATAAAAACAGTTTTACTGTAAAGTATTCCGAGTCTTTCTTATACGAGCACTTTTAATGTCTAATATCTGCCCAGATAACCAGTCAAATCTCCGCATGTCACTCACACAATTAACGCAGCAACTCGATGCAATGCACATTGCTCAATTAACCTCATTTGCTTATGGTCTGCCGCCGTTATTTTTTTGCCGCGAGTATTTACAATTAGACGAACAGACTGCCATTGGCCATTGCTTACAGCGGTTAGAAAATGGCATCAACAATCAAGATTTTACTTTCGAAAAATTAACGGCTTTATTGGCAGAGAACGATTATTACGATGACTACGAAGCGCGGTTACGTTTAGGGCCTAAGCCTGAGTAATTCGGTGTCGCCCACCAAGCTTTCATTGACCCCTGCATCTTGAAGTGGTTTGGGTATATAAATAACTCTATTATAGAAAATATGATGAATAAATATCGTGTTAGTTGTACATATTGTGGTTTAAAGATAACGATGCTTTTAGCTACTCGACCAAAAAAATGTCCGGTATGTAAAGAATGCATTGGGCTTAATGTTGTCGAAGAAGATGGCTCAGAAAACTATGGTGTAAGTGCCTCGGATTGTTTTGCTTCTGGAGGAAACATATACATTCATGCTGAGGCTGATTGTAATGTTAAGACCAAAGACGACGCAGTCATGGAAAAGGGGCATATAGCGACGGTTCTGAAAGGTGCTTCAGTTGAATTTGAAGGTCTTCAGGTTAGTCCTACCAAAGTCTTTATTTTAGACACTATTGTACGCGATGTTATTGGTGTCGAGATAACGTTATCTCGTAGTGAGGATGAAATTAAAAATTTCTTTCAGGTTGTACATAATCGTATTCATAATGGACTTGTTGAGGGGTTGAATAGTAGGTCGCTGGCAGATATCAGAATATTATGTGGTAGTGACGGTTATGGTTTGGAAATTATTAATACAGAAGGAAAAATCACAGAGGATGGCGTTAGGTTATTGCAATTTATGGCAAATCGATTCTCTCCATAATAGCCGCGCATACTTTAGATGTCATTGATGCATTGAGAATAGTGTGCTTGTCGGTCTTATTTTAATACTGAAGTGCAATGTTAGAAGCCAGTCATACAAAATA
This sequence comes from Moritella sp., assembly GCA_047628235.1. GTDB lineage: Bacteria > Pseudomonadota > Gammaproteobacteria > Enterobacterales > Moritellaceae > Moritella. The sequence goes on along the minus strand of JBLHPA010000058.1, from coordinate 15,122 downwards.
GCCATCACGGGTAAACTCATATCGTCAATTGAGTTTACCCCGGTATCTTCCTGTGCAGAAATATCAAGAAAATCACTGTCTCGACTACTTAAAGTCAAAGCCTTTTTTCTCTAAAAATTCTTTCATATGAGGACGTGCGGGTTTACTCACCATCGCTGATATCTGCCGGGTCCATGTTTCCGCTCTGGCGCTGGCAGAGCGGCTCTGATAATAGGTGCTGCAAGTATCGTTGTAACGGCTGAGATAGCTGCTATCTTTCTGGTAGGTATCCTGCATCAGCACCACATCCACCGGCAGTCTTGGTTTTTGTTCCGATGTGTGTGCCGGATAACCTAGGCACATACCAAAAATTGGATAGACATGTTCGGGAATATTCAGTAACTGACAGACTTCATCAGGATTATTCCGTATGCCACCGATAAAGACACCACCTAGGCCCATTGATTCTGCGGCGATCATGGCGTTCTGTGCGGCAAGCGTTACATCGACTGTGGAAATAATAAACTGCTCGGCATAACCCGAAACCATCTCTTTATTTTCAAAAACACAGGCATCTTGAGACCGTTTGAGATCGGCACAGAACATCAAAAAGACAGGACTTACTTCTACCCAAGGCTGATTACCGGCCAGCTCAGCCATCTGCTTACGGGTTTCCTTATTGGTCACGTTGATAACACTGTACGCCTGAATAAAGTTGGATGTTGCCGCCGCCCCCGCCGCTTCAATAATAGCGTGCAACTGCTCATCACTGACCAGATCCGTGGTGAACTTGCGAATTGAGCGGTGATTTTTTAGTAAGTCGATAACTTCATTCATTTTTATATTCTCCAAAGCACTGGATATTCAGGGAAACACCGTCGACCTTACCAGCAAAAGAATAATTTACTCCTTAAGCCATCGTTTTTCAACAACGAGCAGGCCTACCTCGTCTTTATTTAGCTTGAAACCATTTATCTCCTACTATGATGGCTGAGCCTGTACATAATCAGGTATGACTTTAAGCAATAGGCACCGACATGCAGATCACAACCACAGACCACTCTGTTACCCTCGGCTTTTCTATGATTGGGACTAAACGCAACGACAATAATCGACCAAACAGCTATTGGTATTAGACTCTGGCAAACTCAAATAATTAGCCACGTTAACGAGTGAGTCTGCACCGTCGCAACAAGATGAATCGCAGATTTAATTTTACCAAGACGAGTTAAGCGAATTATTAATAACACCCGGCATTAGGGGTAAAAGTTTACGAGCGTACCCGCACCGCGAAGCTGCAGGTAGAGAACCCACAACTTAATGGCATCATTTCATTCAACCTTAGAAGAAGCAAAAAGTGCGGAATTACTGCTTTACATGGTTAATGCATCGGACGAAAATCTCACCTCTCAGTTGGCCGTTGTTAGCCATGTATTAGAGCAATTAAATATCGAGAATATGGTATACGCATGACACTAAAAACGAGCATTCAAACTGAAGTATTCAATGGTTGTTAGGATTCGTTGTACCAAGATAAAGTCGATCTTGGCATGCGTGAACACGAACAAAAAAGCACTCTCGTAAACATAAACGTTATACTGATCAACTAACTATCTAGCAAGCACATGGCTAAATAGAGAGCCAAAGGCGCAGATAATGCACTGAGGCAAGATGAGCGTGCCTCAGTGCCGATTAGATCATAAAAATAAAGAGATCACTACCGCAACCACCCCACCAGTTGTACCAATGATCGTTTCCATTACTGTCCAGGTCTGCAGCGTTTGTTTCTCCGTCAGCCCCAGATAACGGTTAGCTAACCAGAAACCTGAATCGTTTACATGAGAAAGCACGATAGAACCACCACCGATAGCAATCGTTACAGCAGCTAGCTGCGCACCATTTAGACCTAGCGGTTCAATTATCGGAATAATCAGGCCACAGGCGGTTAGCATAGCAACCGTTGCTGAGCCCTGAATAACACGCACAGCCGCAGCCAGAATAAATGCTAATACAACAACCGGTAAACCCGACCCCGCGAGTACATTACCCAGAGCAGCACCCACGCCAGAATCCACAAGAACCTGCTTGAATACACCGCCAGCGCCTGTTACCAGAATAATAATCCCCGCTGGCTGTAGTGCACTACCACAAATTTCCATAATGCGGTCTCGAGATATTCCACGTTTAGTACCAAGCAGATAGAAAGAGGCTAAGCATGCAACCATGATGGCTGTAAATGGGTGGCCGATAAATTCTAACCATCCGTGCGCAGCTGAAGTAGGATCAACAAAACGAGCGGCAATCGTTTTAAGTCCGATCATCAATAGTGGCAGGCCAATTAATCCAATTGCTAAACCGAATGTAGGCGTACCCTCACCCTCTCGATCATCCACTCCGATTTGTGCATGCTCAGGTAATTCTACATGAACCGATTTAGCAATCATTGAACCAAAGATCGGCCCGCCTAAAATCATCGCAGGAATAGAAGCTAATAAACCGAATAAAATCATATAACCAAAATCGGCACCAAGTTGCGAAGCAACCAGAATAGGCCCAGGAGCAGGGATAAGGAATGCCTGACAGGTTGCAATACCGGCTAATAAAGCAATCCCTATTTTAATAAGACTGCCTCCACCACGGCGTACTACAGCAAAAGCGACACCAATTAACAATACAACCGCGACATCAAAAAACAGAGGCAGAGCACAGATAAAACCAGTAAAAGTAAGCGCCCAGTTGGCATTTTTAGTACCAAACTTATTAAGCAGCGTATTTGCAATCCGGTCTAGCGCACCGGTTGCTTCCATTACCCTACCGAACATGGCGCCTAAAGCGACAACAACAGCAACAAAACCAAGCGTGCCCCCCATGCCTTTTTGAATTGTCACCGCAATATCTTCAGGGCTCATACCAGAAAATAGCCCTGCGATCATCGACACTAAGATCAGAGCTACAACGGCGTGTAATCGAGCTTTCATTACCAAGAACAACAACAGGACGATTGAGCCTGCCGCTGTCATAATCAAAGATATATCGGACATTTTTTTTCCTTTTAAATTATTGAGTGAGGGTTCACATTCACTTAAGTTACGGGTAACATGTTACCCGTAACTTTCTAATATCAACACCCTAAATTTGATATTAACTACAAAAATGAGAGATAGGTCAAAAAATCAATATATCAGACATTTTCTTTCCTTTTAAATGATTGCGTGAGGGTTCACATTCACTTAAGTTACGGGTAACATGTTACCCGTAACCTTCTGGTGTCAACCCTAAATTCGATATTAACTATAAAAATGAAATAGAGGTCAAAAAATGAATAAGCAGATTGAAGGCAGCAGTTTTGTCATTATGGGTGTGTCCAGTACCGGAAAATCATCGGTCGGTGAAGCTTTCGCACAAGCTATCCAAGCAAAGTTTATAGACGGTGATGATCTTCATCCTAAAACCAATATTCTTAAGATGACATCAGGCCAGCCTTTAAATGATGAAGACCGCTCTCCCTGGCTGGAACGCATCAATGATGCGGTATTCAGCATTGAAAAAAAGAATGAAATCGGCGTAATAGTGTGCTCGGCACTGAAGAAAAAATACCGTGAGCTGATCTGCAAAGGCAACAACAAGATCACCTTTATTTTTCTACACGGCGATTTCGATCTGGTATTCAAACGAATGCAGGATCGTAAAGGTCATTTTATGCCAGTTGAACTGCTTAAAACGCAGTTCAACACACTTGAAGTACCGCTGGAAGATGAAACAAATGTTATCCACATCAGTATCGACGGCACCTTCGACGAAGTTGTCGCATCCTGTGTTTCTGCTGTTAGATAAAATCATATAAATAGAAACAGAAACAGCTACAATATATAAGGCCAAGTTATGAATAAGGTTATTGAGCAAGTCACCCAAAAGATTGCAGCTCGCAGTGCCGAACTGCGCAGCAGCTATCTAGCACGTATCCGTCGGCAGGCAAATCAAGGTAAAGAAAGAGCGGACTTAGCATGCGGTAATTTAGCGCATACCGTTGCGGCATGCTCTGCAAGTCAAAAGTCAACGATCCTCGATTTTACCCGCGTTAATGTTGGGATCATTACAGCCTACAATGACATGCTCAGTGCCCACCAGCCCTATAAAACTTACCCGGATCAAATTAAACAGGTACTGCAGGACAACGGCCACAGTGCTCAGGTTGCAGGCGGCGTGCCGGCAATGTGTGATGGCGTAACTCAGGGGCAGACTGGCATGGATCTGTCGATGTTTTCCCGAGATTTAATTGCCCAGGCGACGGCTATCGGCTTAAGCCATAATACATTTGAGGCGGTTTTACTGCTCGGAGTCTGTGACAAAATAGCCCCAGGACAAATTATGGGTGCACTGTCTTTCGGTCACCTTCCGGCGGCTTTTGTACCATCCGGTCCGATGCCCACTGGTATTAGCAATGATCAGAAAGTAAAAGTGCGTCAGCAGTATGCTGCCGGTAAAACTGATAAAAAAGCCCTGCAGACAATGGAGTGCAATGCTTATCACTCACCTGGTACCTGTACATTCTACGGCACAGCCAATACCAACCAGTTGGTTTTTGAAGCGATGGGATTAATGCTGCCTGGCGCTTCATTTCTGCCGCCGGACTCAGATCTGCGCCATGCACTGACCGACAGCATTGCCTCTCACATGGTAAGCATTGCACACGGTAGCGGTGATTACCGCCCTATTGCACAGGTCATTGATGAACGAACATTAGTAAACGGTCTGGTAGCACTGTTAGCATCAGGCGGCAGTACTAACCATACTATCCATATGATTGCGATAGCCCGCTCAGCTGGCTTGATTATGACCTGGGATGATTTAGATGAATTATCAGCAGTGGTGCCTTCTCTGACCCGCATGTATCCGAACGGTCCGGCAGATATCAATGCATTCCAGGCGGCCGGTGGTGTACCGACGCTGCTGAAACAGCTGGCTGAGCGCGGGCTGCTGAATATGGATGCCCAGCCAGTCTACGGCACCATGCAGGACTATTTAAAACGCCCCGTTTTAGTCGACGGCAAAGTGACCTTTGTGAATGCAGCCGACTCGACCGATCACGATGTGATCGCAGCGCCGCAGCAAGTTTTTTCACAGCAGGGCGGACTTAAAGTAGTTGCCGGTAACCTAGGACGCGGCGTTATTAAAATCAGTGCTGTTGCTGAACAGGACCGCTTTATTGAAGCGCCAGCAATGGTATTTGAATCACAACATGATGTAGAGAAAGCGTATCAGGCGGGACGTTTAAATCGTGATGTCAGTGTTGTGGTACGCCATAACGGACCGGCCGCTAATGGTATGCCGGAGCTGCATAAACTGATGCCGATTTTAGGCAATATCATGAAAGCTGGTTTTAAAGTTTCACTCATCACCGACGGTCGTTTATCGGGTGCATCCGGCAAAGTACCAGCCGCCATTCATATGACGCCTGAAGCACAGCACAACGGTCCTCTAAGCAGGATCCAGGACGGCGATCTTATCTGCCTTGATGTTAACAGTGGCTCGCTCAAGGTCAAAGCGGATCTTAGTACACGCACGCCATTTCATCCGGATCTAAGCAATGAGCACATCGGAGCAGGCCGGGAACTATTCACACTATTTCGTAATGCCGTATCCAGTGCAGAAGACGGCGCAACTATTCTTAATCGATAATATGGGGACTTAACATGAATTGGACTATTTCACCTGCAGAGGTTTTTGCAGCTTCACCTATCGTACCAGTTATGGTGATCAACAACATAGCTGATGCAGTACCGATGGCACAAGCATTAGCAGCCGGCGGGATCACTGTATTTGAAGTCACTTTACGCACAGATGTCGCACTCGATGCTATCCGCGCTATTGCCCAGGCTATGCCGCAGGCAATGATCGGCGCAGGCACTATTGTGAACCCGCAGCAGTATGATGCGGCTGTTAAAGCAGGAGCAAAATTTGTTATCTCACCGGGATACAGCCGTACGCTGCTGGAGCATGCAGCGAAAGGCACTGCGCCTTTGATCCCAGGCGTATCAACACCGTCTGAAATCGTAACAGCATTAGAGTTAGGATATGATCACCTTAAATTCTTTCCGGCAGAAGCCAACGGCGGCGCTGCGGCACTAAAAGCGATTGCAGGTCCTCTGCCTCAAGTACGTTTTTGTCCTACGGGCGGGATCAGTCCGAAAAATGCGGCTGACTATATGGCATTACCCTGTGTGGCAACAGTAGGCGGTTCATGGATGATTCCAAACCAAGCCGTTGAAGCAGGCGACTGGGAAACAGTAACAGCTCTGTCTAAAGCGGCTGTAACTTTAACGCAAGCTTAAAAATAGAATTAAGCCAAAAGCGTACCGTCTCTCCCGGTGCGCTTTTTTAACAAAAAACAACCTTTAAATACTCTCTCCTGGCTCGATCTCGAAACCAAGATCAATGATCTTATCTTTAATCGGCTTGCCCTTTAACCGCTCTATTAACTGCTGCGCAGAGACTCGCCCAACCTCTTCACGAGGTGTTATCACACTGGCCAGCTTGGGTACCATAGACTGTCCGACATCATGCCCGTGAAAACCTGCAATCGCAACTTTCTCCGGGATCGCAATGCCCTGACGCTGACACTCAAAGACCGCACCGATAGCTAAATCATCATTAGTACAAAAGATACCGTCTGTCTGCGGGTGCGCCGCTAATGTCTGCTGTAATAACTGAGCACCAAGCGTAAATGAAGAATGCGCTTCAGTCATCATGCTCACAGGTTTAAGTCCATGCTCGCACATCGCTTTTTCATAACCCTGCTGTTTTAGCTGAGTACGCACATCCATTCTCGCACCAAGATAGACAATATGCTGATAACCACGGCTGATCATTTGCGAAACCATCGTGTAACTGGCTTCAATATTATCAAAACCGACCGCTTGCTGAATCGCGGCCGAGGTAACATCCATCATCTCAATAACCGGAATACCTGCGGTATCAATCATTTTTAAAGTACGGGCGCTATGGTGGCTTCCAGACAAAATTAAACCGTCGATATGATAAGAGAGCAGATGGCTGATACGCTGTTCTTCCACCTCTAAACTATAACCATAGTGGGCCAGCATAGTCTGGTACCCGGCCTCTTCAGTAATACTCTCAATGCCGCGGATCACCTCAGAAAATACCTGGTTAGTTAATGACGGCACCAGTACCCCTATCGCATGGCTCTTAGCATTAGAAAGCAGTTCAGGTGCTCGATTAGGGATATAACCCAGCTCTTCCAGCGCGGCGGATATTTTCTTCTGCATATTAGCAGAAACTTGTGAAGGAGCTCTAAGATAGCGGCTTACCGTCATTTTTGTTACCCCGACAAGATCTGCAACATCCTGCAGTGTAGGTCGTTTTTTCTTATTGATCATAAAACGTTATCGCTCCTGATACGTTACTTGTAACATAATAAAAAAATAAAAATCATACAAGACTATTTGTTACTTAAATTACTTTGTGAATTTATCAGAACAACTCAAAAACCTTGACAATAAACTATCCAATTACCCACCTAGCTATAGCAACGAAGATACAGTACATTGTTGAATAATATTATGGTCACTATTTTATTACGTGATAAGCCTGAAAAGATAGATTAAACTGAAATAGACGTAACATCATTTGAGCAGAGTAAAAACAACCTATTTAAACAAACTCATTATCCATATTATTGAACTCTATTTGACAAGAGTAACGGCGAATTGGCACGTTAAGATAAATGATCTTTGTTTTCCCAAAACAATTATAACTGTATGCGGCATATTTATCATAATGATATGTTATTGATTTACAATGTTCATATGACCAAACTTGCTTTGTACAATGACATAGATAAATTCATCCTTAATGATTTAACACAATGGCAATGTAAATAGGCGTTACATCCCATAGTTAATGAGATATAGGCTGCCAGTAAACTGAAAAGGCATCGACCTATTAAATTTTTGGACCGCGATGTCTGCATGGCTAAGAGTTAGATTTTTTTCTGCTTGGTTATACACTTCATGTCTCTCTCGTTTATCAACGGCAGTAACTGCAACCTTCTTTTGAATTGATCAAAAACAGCAGGATTGAGCGTCTTGAATTACCCCCATAGGGTCTGCCTGCCTGCCTTTACATCTGTAAGAATGTTATTTGTCATGCTCATCCTTAAACATTTTTAATGCATCATTTATAGTTCGATTATAATTTTTTCTCAAGATGTGTATAGACAATGTTGACATCACCCGCTCTGTTCTCCTGTACATATCATCAATGCACTATCGGATAAGAGCGCAATAGAGAGTCGAAATACGTATATAAGCGAAGCACAAACAGGTAGGATGCACCTCATATGACTTTAAGCAATGAGCACCGACATGTCGATCACAACCACAGACCACTCTGTTACCCGCGCCTTATTAATTTCGATTCGCACGCCTTGTGTTACTCAGCAGGAAGTAGACGAATCATTATCTGAATTAAGCCGTTTAGTAAACACCCTCGGCTTTTCAGTGGTTGGGACTAAAACGCAACGACAAAGATCGACCAAACAGCTGTCAGTATTAGGCTCTGGCAAACTCGAAGAGTTGGCAACCTTAACCGGCGAATCAACGCCGTCACCACAAGATGAATCGCAGATTGAATTTGACGAAGACGAATTAAGCCAATTATTAGCCACGCCCGGCGTGAAAGAACAGGCTAATGTGGTGGTCTTTGATTGTGAACTGAGCCCGAATCAATTACGTAATGTTGAAGCGGCCTTAGGGGTAGAGGTTTACGATCGTACCCGCGTTATTATCGAAATTTTTAGTAAACATGCCCGTACCCGCACCGCGAAGCTGCAAGTAGAGATCGCACGACTTAATTACTTAACACCTCGGCTGCGTGATGAAAACAGTGGCGATCGCGAACGCCAAAAAGGCCGTTCAATCAGTGAAACTGTGTTTGAGGTTAATCGTCGCCGTATTCGTAATCAAATAGCGGAGCTGAGACGTGAGCTGACAAAGTTGCAACGAGAGATGCAAGGTCGAAGCAGTGGTCGTATCGAACAATTAACAGTGGCGTTAGTGGGTTATACCAATGCTGGTAAATCATCTTTAATGCGCGCCCTAACAGGCTCGGAAGTGTTAGTTGAAGATAAACTATTTGCGACGTTAGATACTACGGTACGGACGCTACAGCCGCCGACACAACCGCGCATTTTAATCTCAGACACCGTGGGTTTTATCCAGAAATTGCCTCATGATCTGGTGGCATCATTTCATTCAACTTTAGAAGAAGCAAAAAATGCAGACTTATTGCTTTACGTGGTTGATGCTTCGGACGAAAATTTCACCTCGCAACTCGCCATTGTTGACCATGTATTAGATCAATTAAATATCGATTTAAGTGACAAAATATTATTGCTGAATAAGGTGGATTGTTTAAGTGAAGAGCAGCAATTAGATCTACTCGAGCAATACCCTGATGCGCTGCAAATCAGTGCGCGTGACAAAGGTGATGTGGCGTTAGTACATCAGGAAATTCAAACGTTACTGGAAAAGAAAATGTGCTCCGCCTGTTTTCATATCCCCTACACGGCCAGCGGTATTATGGGTGAAATTCACAATAAAATGCAGGTGCTCGAAGAGGAATACCTTGAAGATGGTATACGTATGACACTCAAAGCAAGTCCGATCGCCTTCGAACGATTACATAAGATGCTACAAGTTTCTACTTTTGGTAATAGCGGTAAGTAAAAATCAAACTGAGCGCGCACTCCGATAAGGATATCGGTGTGCGCGAGGGAGATCCATGTGGCGGCTCTCTTGCTCGTCACACCTGACCTTTAAACACTACACTTGACCTTAGCAATACCTGATTTGACCTTAGCAATACAAAACCATCCTAAAATGACCTTACCAGCATACTTTTGACCTTAATGTATATTTTTGACCTTAATGTATATTTTTGACCTTAATATAGGTAATATGACCTTACTGAAAAAAATATTGATATGCACTTTAGCTAGAGACAATACTTATGAGCGAGAAGCAAAAAATAAGTGAACTTAAAGATAGCATCCTCGAAGTACTTACAGGTGCTGAAGGCCCTTTATCTCGAGGAAACATCAGCGAGCGACTGCTCACTATCAGCCATCAGCTACCGCCAGTAAGTCCGAAAACACTGCAAAGACGTCTGCAAGAGCTTTGTGAAGCAGGTAAAGTCGAGTCGAGTGGCAATCGAAGTGCAAAAAAATACGCTTTAGCTCGCCCTATCTCATCAACACTAGCATCGATACTAGTACCAGCAACAGTAAAGAATTCAAGTGATATTATTGCTGAAGAGACAAGTCATAATTACGAGAATAGCTATGCGATCGCCAGAGCGGTATTTTCTAAAGCGTCACGAGAAAAGCTGAAGTATTTAGATACTCCGTCCTTTGGTAGAAAAAAAACAGCCTACAATGCAGCGTTAATCGAAAGCTACGTCCCAAATAAAACCCCGTATATTAGCAATGAAATGCGCAAATCGATGCGTAAAGCAGGGGTTCGCTTCGACAAAGAACTCGCCGCAGGCACCTACGCAAAAAACATTGTGCAACGGTTATTGATTGATCTGTCTTATAACTCCAGTCGACTTGAAGGAAATACCTATTCCTTACTCGATACTAAAAAATTGCTAGAGAAAGGTGTAACGGCGGATGGCAGCTTAAATGAAGAAGCGGTTATGATCCTTAACCACAAAGAAGCTATTCTGTTTTTAGTAGAAAATGCGCTTGAAATAGAAGTGACTCCCTTTGTAATTAAGAACTTGCATCAACTTCTTTCACAAGATCTACTTGCCAACGCGAGTGCTTGCGGAAAAGTAAGGCAAATGGAGGTAGGGATCAGTAGAAGTGCGTATATCCCATTAAATAATCCGCAACGGTTAGAAGAATATTTAGTACTCACTCTGCGTAAGGCTCAACAAATCATTGATCCTTTTGAACAGAGTTTCTTTTTACTCATGCATCTATCCTACTTGCAGGCATTTGAAGATGTGAATAAAAGAACGGCCAGACTGACCTGTAATATTCCGTTTATTAAGATGAACCTTTGCCCGCTCAGTTTTGTCGATGTAACGAAAGAGGACTACATTAACTCCCTGCTTTACTTCTACGAGACCGGTGATACCCAGCCAGCCGCAGATGTTTTTCATTTAGCCTATCTCAGCTCTTGTGATAAATACACAGTCGTTAAAGCATCCCTTGGCCAAATCGATGTGTATCGTGTTAAGTTTCGTCGAGAGAGGAAAGAAGCACTGGGTGACATAATCAGAGAAATGTTAACAGGTCATGAGATTGAATCCTCACTGGAAAATTACTGTGATAAGAATCAGATAGACGAAAAGGATAAGTTCATTTCTATCGCGATAGCAGAGCTCAATAATATCCACTCAGGGGCAATAATAGGGCTAGGCATAACAGAAGGTATGTTTAATGCCTGGTTAAAAAAGAAAGAACTCTCAAGCAATACATAAAATATAACCTGCTATATTTCAGATGTTAGAGGGTTTAATCTTGCGGAGTCAATGACCATGAAAAAAATGCTCGTAGCCTCTGCTATTTTTATGGCTGCACTTTTTTCAACACAAGTTTCGGCTCAAGCCGATGCAGAACTAGGGGCAACGTTAACCTCAGGTAATACTGACACGACGTCGGTAAAAGCCCGTTTAGACATGAAGCACAACCTGGGTTGAGACAACCAGTATTTGCCTGAAGCCTTATACAAGGAAGATGCGGGTGAAAGTGGCATAAATATCATTCCGCCCTTTAAATAGGCCAGCAAATATTTCAACCTTTTGGTCAGGCGTCATTGAACTATGGATTAATGAGCTATGGGTTGATGATTGATACTGCTGTTTTAGCAATGTTTGTCGGTCTGCTAACAGCCCCTGCTTTTCAGCTTCAAGTTGTTGAAGACGAATATCTATCGCTTTTAGCTCAGTCAACCGCTGGGCTTGTTCCGTGAGAACTGACAAATGAAGCACCTCAATAAAATCATAACCTAAGTATAAGATAATAAAGAAGGTTTGTAGTATAAGGTCGCTAGATAAGACGCTAACGGTGAATTAAGACAATGCGCGGATCACTGCCTGAGGTTCTTTAGCAAGTACATTCAATAATACGAGCGCTGGTCCACGTGGCGTTCTATCTCCTCGTTCCCAGTGGCGTAAAGTACCTAAACTAATTCCAAATGTTGAGGCAAATTCAGTTTGTGTCATATCAACATTATGACGCACCGCTTTAACGTCTACGGCATCAAATTTATGTACAGTGGCGGCTTTGGTATTGCCTTCAGCAAATTCAATTGCTTCCATTAAACCTTTTTGAATACTTTCAAATGCACTACTCATTGTGACCTCCATAGGTATCGGCACGTTCGACTATCGTCTGCATATAACAAGTGTAATCCAATGGATTAGTTTTAGCAAAAATAAGCTATCCGTAAGAGCATACTTATAGAGATCTTAACCCCCACCCCCCCCTAAAAACCTATAAGTTGTAATAAATTCAATAAATTGCAATAAACCGTTTGTTTGAGACTGAAATGTAAAATAAAATGCTATTAATTAAATCAGACAACAACAACTACAACAATAAAGGCGATTTAAATGAAACTGAAAACACTTATCTGTGTTGCACTCTTGTCTTTTACTACCGGCCATACTGCAATCGCTGCTGATCTTGATCAGTTTAAAGGGGAAAAGGGAGAGTTAAGGATCTCGGGCGGAACAGCCCACATTCCGGTAATGAAAATTGCGGCAAAGAAAATTATGCGATTCAATCCGGATATTCACATCACTATTGCAGGTGGCGGATCGGGCGCTGGTATTAAACAAGTGGGTGAAGGTCTTGTCGACATCGGCAATTCAGGTCGAAAAGCAAAAGAGAAAGAGATCAATGCCTATGGATTATCTATGTATCAATGGGCCATTGACGGCGTTGCCGCAGTTGTTAATCCAAATAACACCGTTAAATCCCTTTCAAGCCAACAATTAAAAGACATTTATTCAGGAAAAATTACCTCTTGGAACACCCTCGGTGGTGCAGATCGCAACATCACCTTATATACCAGGGATGCTTCATCAGGTACACGATCTGTGTTCTGGAAGAAAGCCCTTAACAAAGGCGATATAGCCCAAACAGCTCACTTTGTTTCGTCAAATGGCGCCATGAAGTCTGCCGTTGCCAATAACCCATTTGCGATCGGCTATGTATCCGTTGGTTTTTTTGATGCCAGTGTGGCACCGATTACCCTTGATAATGTAACGCCAAGCCTTGCAACCGTTAAGTCTGGTGAATATAAGATTGCCCGTGGGCTTTACTCCAATACAAAAGGGGAAGCAAAGGGACTGTCTAAGACATTCATTGACTATCTGCTTAGTCCTGAAGGCCAGCGTATTACGGCCGAAAAAGGCTTTATTCCGGTTAACTAATGGCCTTTAAAACTAAATTTCCCCGCGCATTATTTTTTGGTTCAACCATGGTAAGCGCGACAGCTGGTATTGCAGTGCTTATTTTCATGGTGGTTTTGGGTCTGCCCATTATCACCAGTGGCTCACTGCTGTCGATACTCACCGACCCGTGGTCGCCCGATCACGGCAAGTTTGGCATTTATGCCATGGTTGTCGGCACGGTTTACATTGCCGCTTTGAGTATCATCATAAGCCTGCCGATATCCATGGGTACCGCGCTGTTTATTGACGTATTCGCGCCTGAAAAACTGCGGAAAGCGCTAGACGGTGCCATTCGGTTAATGACCGCAATACCCACGGTTATTTATGGATTTGTCGGTATTTTCTTTCTTGTTCCTATTGTGCGACAACTGGGTGGGGGATCCGGCATGGGCGTATTGACAGCCGGCAGTATTCTTGCCCTGTTGATCGCGCCGACCATGATCATATTTTTCTTACAAAGTTTTAGAAATGTGCCTAAATCCTACCTCAATGCCATTGATGCGCTTGGGAGCACACCGTTACAAAAGGTGATCCATGTGATCATTCCCAATGCTTGGCAGGGCATGCTAACCGGTATCATACTCGCCTTTGGCCGCGCGATGGGTGATACCCTTATTGCTTTGATGCTAAGTGGCAATGCTGTTTCTTTACCTGAGTCCATATTTGATTCAACCAGAACCCTGACCGCCCACATTGCCCTGGTCATTGCCGCTGATTTTCACAGCGTCGAATTTAAAACCATATTCATCTGCGGGATCATTCTTTATCTCATCACGGCATTGGGGTTAATCCTTGCCCGAAAAACAGATAAAGAGGCCAATAAGTGAAAAAATCAACGTCTTTTTTAGACAGGCTTTTTGTTATCTTTTGCACCTTAAGCACCGTTGTTTTAATTTTCAGCGTATCAACGATTATTATTTACCTTGTGATACATGGATGGCGATCTATTGGTACTGAGCTTGTCTTTGGCGATACCAATCCATTAGATGCCATACTGTTCAAAAAACGCGTTTTTGATGGCATATTTCCCGCAATAATAGGCACACTGGCGTTAATTTTTTTATCTTTGATCATTGCGCTGCCCCTTGGCCTGTCAACGGGCATATATCTGAGTGAATACGCGGGCAAGCGGTTAAAATATAATGTCGGATTAATGGTTGATATTTTAGCTGGCATTCCATCTATTGTGATTGGACTTTTTGGCTTTTCTATCACCGTTTTTCTCCATGGCATGTTCCCTGATAGAATTTACCCCTGCCTTGCTATTTCGGCAGTTGCGCTGTCCTTTTTAGTGCTGCCTTACATCATTAAAAGCACCCAGGTTTCGCTTCAGTCTATTCCGTCACAGGTGCGGTTAACCGGAATAAGCCTTGGGGCGGACAAGTTTCAAAACCTTATCCATGTTCTTTTACCCGCAGCAACCGCTGATATTGTGTCAGGCATGGTACTGGCAATGGGAAGGTGTGCAGAAGATACGGCCGTGATCATGTTAACAGGGGTTGTTGCTACAGCAGGCGTACCCAAATCCCTGTTTTCAAGCTTTGAGGCCCTGCCCTTTTATATTTACTACACGGCATCGGAATATTCAGATTTAGCCGAGCTTGAACGCGCACATGGCGCCGCCCTGGTGCTGCTGTTTATATGCTTTGTGTTAT
>JBLHPA010000057.1:0-16788 GCA_047628235.1 Moritella sp. | reverse complement strand
CACAGCCCACCAATTTTATTACTGCTTTAAAGCAGTAAGCACAGTATTGTCGCGGGATGGAGCAGTTTGGTAGCTCGTCGGGCTCATAACCCGAAGGTCGTTGGTTCAAATCCAGCTCCCGCAACCATTTTCTAGTAAAAAGATTAGTAAATATAATAAGCCTCGTATGACGAGGTTTTTTTATGCCTGAAATTCAATAACCGAGCCTCTTCCTCTCTCCGCTGACAATAAACAGTCTGCTTATTTATGGTGACATCCGAATCGAGATCCAAAAATTGGCGAAATGCGCTGAACTGTTATACTTAACCTATATACTCATGACAACTCAAACGGCCAGAGCAACAAAACAGAAGCTAAAAAGTAGCTCAATTCGATCAAACAACAAACATATTAAGTTATACCTTGATGCCACCAGAATAAGCGGTCGTCTATCTCCAACAGGGAATATAACTGTTAAATTTTTGTACATGACAAGTTAAATGAAGCGTTATTTTTGCGAATCACCCCCTCTTAGATCAACCATTGACTGTTTAAATCTGTTAATATTTATGTAATCAAGCTCAATTTGGAAATAAAATGGCAACTGAAACACTTAGAATCGCAACACGTAAAAGTCCATTAGCGATGTGGCAGGCTGAATATGTCAAAGCGCGGTTGGAAACAATTCACCAAAATCTGACAGTTGAACTTATCCCTATGGTAACCAAAGGGGATATAATCTTAGATACACCTCTGGCCAAAGTCGGTGGCAAAGGTCTATTCGTGAAAGAGTTAGAAGTGGCGATGCTCGAAGATCGTGCAGATATTGCAGTTCACTCGATGAAAGATGTGCCGGTTGAATTCCCTGAAGGACTTGGTCTTGAAGTTATTTGCGAACGTGAAGACCCGCGGGACGCCTTTGTTTCTAATATTTATCAACAAGTTGAAGAACTACCGCCCGGCGCGATTGTAGGGACCTGCAGTCTACGCCGTCAATGCCAATTAAGCGAAGCCCGCCCCGACTTAAAAATTATGGACCTGCGCGGCAATGTGAATACGCGGTTAAATAAGTTAGATAATAATGATTACGATGCCATCATTCTTGCAGCCGCTGGCTTAAAACGTCTGGATATGGCCTACCGTATTGCCAGCTACATCGAACCCGAGCAAAGTCTACCCGCTGTTGGTCAGGGCGCAGTTGGTATTGAGTGCCGAACTCAAGATGCACGGGTAAAAGCCCTTCTGGCCCCGCTAAATGATGGGCCTACCAGTGATCGAGTGACCGCAGAGCGTGCCATGAACCTGGCCCTGGAGGGGGGTTGTCAAGTGCCTATCGGCAGCTATGCGATTATCGAAGGTGATGAACTCTGGTTACGGGGTCTGGTAGGTAAACCCGACGGTACCCAAGTAATAAGAGCGCAGGTCCGTGGTCAGCGGAGCGACGCCCATCAACTAGGATTAAACTTAGCAGAGGCGCTTTTAGCCCAAGGCGCAAAAGAAATTTTAGCCGATGTCTATGATCTTGCTAACGAATGAAAGTAAGGGCGCTGATCACACGCCCTGCAACTAAGGGCGAACAATTAGTCAGTAAAATTAAGGCAGCGCAAGGCTTTGCTCTGTCCTGCCCGTTTATCGATATAACAGCGGGACGGGAATACGACAAAGTCGGCGAGCTAATGGCAAAACTCCATCCAAATGACTATATTATTGCAATAAGTGATAATGCAGTGAATTATGCCAGCGCAAGTCTATCCCAAGCAGCAGCGCATTGGCCACAAGGGATTAACTACATTGCAGTTGGCCCGACAACAGCACAATGCTGGCATAAATATGGTGTTGCAGATGCCTTAGTTCCGGAAAACCACGATAGTGAAGGTGTATTGAAACTTTTAGCCAACACGGCCGTAGCAGACAAAAATATTATCATACTGCGTGGAAATGGGGGCCGGGAGACGATGGCTAAAAACCTCAGAGTACGCGCTGCAAATGTTTATTATTGTGAAGTTTATCAACGATCTGTACCCTATTACGAGTATGATTTATTGATCAATAATTGGCAACACTTAGCAATTAATAGTGTTATTATTACCAGCGGAGAGATCCTGGGCAACCTGATGCAGTCCATACCCAGTGCTGCATTATCCTGGATAACAAACTTACACTTTATTGTTCCAAGCCAGCGTATTGCAGATATTGCCAACGCATTTGGAATAAATCACGTCATCATTGCTGATGGGGCATCAAATAATTCATTATTTAATGCCGTTAAGCAGTTGGATATGCAGATAGGAATAAGCTAAATGACAGACAAGAGTATAACCAGTCAACATGCTGAAAATCAAACAACCGAAAAAAGTGTTATTAAATCATCAGCAAAGGTGACGAAGGAACGTCAACCATCGAGTAAGGCAGGTGTGATCATTGGGGTGATTGCCATTATATTTTTACTCATATTAACCGTGGGTTTATTTTATCATGGCCACCAGAGAAGTATAATACATCAGCTAGCCATTACTAAATTACAATCACAGCAACAAGCGCAGCAGGACAGCCAGCAATCATTTAGCTTACAGCTAAATGAAAGTCAGCAGCGTGTGACAACGCAATTGCAGCAAACAACACTGCAGCTTAGCGTGATGAAGAACAACGAACAGCTAGCGGCTGCAAAAATCGAAACCGTACAACTCGCTATTGCCAATCTCAAAATGCGTAATCCCAATGAGTGGATGCTGGCAGAAGCGGAATACCTGATCCGCATAGCGGGTCGCAAACTAGCACTAGAACAAGATGTCGACTCTAGCTTGGCATTACTTGCCTCAGCCGGGCGCCGCATTACAGAGCTCAACGATCCAAGCTTGCTGCCATTACGTAAAGTGATTGAACAAGATATTGCTACCTTAGCAAAACTCCCGCGTATTGACCGGGATGGGGTAGCCTTAAAGCTATCAGTCCAAGCAAAAGATGTGAGTAATTTACCACTGGCCGGTTTTGCCCGCCCTGAATCAAACCAAGCCGAAGAAGCCTTGTCGAGTGATGCGAGTGACTGGAAAGAAAACCTGAGGAAGACCTGGCATAGTTTTAGTGAAAACTTTATAACCGTTCGTCGTCATGATAGTGCTGTCGAAGCGCTACTGTCACCCAAAGAAGCCTGGTACTTAACTGAAAATCTTAAAACCAAATTACTTCAAGCTGAACTCGCCGTTTACCGCCAGAATCAGGCCGCATTTACTAATTCAGTAACGACTTCAATTGAATGGATAAACAGCTATTACGATACCAGCCGACGCGAAACACAAGCGATGCTTGAGATACTCAACGGCCTACGCGATACGGTGATTACCGCAGAATATCCAAGCAAGCTACAGAGTGCACCACGGATCCAAACGACTATCAGAGATCGAAAAATCAAAAAATTAACCACAAACTCAATTGCGCAATAAGCCGAGGGATGAAAAAATGGTTCGATTTCTAGTACTACTTATCCTACTTATTGCTGGGGTAGTTGGCGCCCCTTATTTGATGGGTAATAAAGGTTACGTTATGATATCAGCTGGTGAGTATGTCATTGATGCCACAGTGAGCAGCGCAGTTATCATGATCCTAGGCTTCTATTTTGCCCTACTGGCAGTCGAAGCGATCATAAACAAATTCTGTTATGGCCTAGGCTGGTTCAATCGCCACAGTAAAGCGCGGGCAAAACAGCAAACAGAACAGGGGATTTTGGCGCTGGCCAGTGGCGATTTTAAAAAAGCCGAAACACTCACCCTGAAGGCAGCTGGTAGATCCCAAGCACCAGTACTCAACTACCTCGCAGCAGCGCAGTCAGCCCAAGGGCTGGGTAAAGCCGAAAGCCGGGATGAATATCTACGTCTGGCTCATAAAAATGCCGCTTCAGACACGCTAGCTGTTGAGATCACACAGGCTAAGCTACAGATCCAACAGCAACAGTTCGAACAAGCCCTATCAACTCTAACGGTGCTGCATGACAAACACCCTAAGCATAAGATCGTACTGATCTTGCTAAAAGATGTCTGTTTAGAGAGAAAAGAGTGGGGGCAGCTGCTAACCCTTATTCCCCAGTTGCAGAAACAGAAATTACTGACGGCTGCAGAGGCAGATAAATTGCGCTGCACCACCCACTTCCAGCACCTGGCGCAGATAGCCAAACAAGACGGCAGTGTCGGCTTACTCAACGCTTGGAGCTCGTTACCCAAATCTTTGAAGCACGATGGTCGCTATCTGGCAGAAGCAGGCACACAATTGATTAACCGCAAGGATCATAAATCAGCTTACTTGCTAGTCATGGATGCATTGGGTAAAGCATTTTATCCTGAGCTAATTGCGCTGATTCCTAAGCTCGAACTCAGTGATTACCATGCCTTAATCGAGCGTCTTAAACTGCTGCAAAAATCACGTGCAGGCTCCGGTTTACTGGCAGTGACAATTGGCCAATTGTTAGTTAAAGAAGCGCGTTGGGAAGAAGCGATCGTGGAGCTAAATCAAGGCATAACACAGGCTCCATCCGCTTTAGCCTACGCAGCACTTGCGAAAGCTTATGAAAAATTACACCGATTTGAAGATGCAAACACAACCTATAAGCAAGGTTTTAACTATACCGCACAGGCATAGGCATAGGCATTTGGAATGTTACGGGTATAGAATAAACCATAAAAAAAGCCGCATTTACTGGCGGCTTTTTTTGTTTTATATCGTTTCCACTCGTCAATTGAGTTTAAATAAACTCAAAAGCGTCACCATACAAATGCCCGGTAACACCCAATTCTGCAAAATCTGAACGTGCTGCAGCAGCCATTTCAAACCGACCCGCAATATAAATATCGCAGTCCGCCAAGTTAGTAACATCATCCATGACTATTTTGTGTACCTTGCCAACTTTACCAGACCATAATGTCGGTGCCGATTCAACCACAGGGATAAACGTAACTTGTGGATAACTAGCAGCAATTGACTGCGCTAACTCCAGCGCATACAGATGTGATGCTTCACGTGCGCCCCAATAAAGAGAAATAGGCCGCTGGCTAACTTCAATTGCTCGTTCTAAAATAGACTTGGTATAAGAAAATCCGGTACCGCCAGCAATAAGTATCAAAGGACGCTCAGAATCTTCTCTTAAGCCCGCATTGCCGGCTGGCAGTTCAACTTCAATAAAACCAGATTTTAAGCGTTCCACCACCTGCATCGCATATGAATTCTGCTCTGACGCTCCGATGTGTAATTCCAAAACATCGTTCTTGGCTGGATTAGATGCGATAGAAAATGGGCGCTTGTCATCTTCAGCCATAACTACCATCAGATATTGACCCGCTTGAAATGCAACCTTTTGCTCAGGTTTGAGTTTCACGTTAAATACTGTCTCAGTATACGGTTCCAATAACGTTACTTCACACTTAATTCTTAACATATAATCCCTTTAAATCTTCGACAAGCACGAGTTTTATTGATCTAGCTCATATTATCATAGAATGGCTAAATCGTCCCATAAATCATCAACCCGCTGTTTAACCTGTGGATCCATCACAATAGGTACCCCCCATTCGCGGTCGGTTTCTCCTGGCCACTTATTGGTGGCATCCATGCCCATTTTTGATCCTAGCCCTGAAACGGGTGAAGCAAAATCCAAATAGTCAATTGGAGTATGCTCAATCAAAGTAGTATCACGCGCGGGATCCATCCGTGTAGTAATGGCCCAAATAACATCGTTCCAATCACGTACATTTATGTCATCGTCGCAGACAATTACAAACTTAGTGTACATGAACTGGCGCAGGAATGACCACACGCCTAACATCACCCGTTTGGCATGTCCGGGGTACTGTTTCTTGATTGTCACAATGGCCATTCGGTATGAGCAACCTTCCGGCGGCAGGTAAAAATCCACAATCTCAGGAAACTGTTTTTGCAAGATAGGTACAAACACTTCGTTTAGCGCAACTCCAAGTACTGCGGGCTCGTCAGCAGGACGACCGGTATACGTGGAGTGGTAGATAGCATCTTTGCGCATGGTGATGTGGGTAATGGTAAATACCGGAAAAGAATCAGTTTCATTGTAATAGCCAGTATGATCACCATAAGGACCTTCTTCAGCCATCTCGCCCGGTTTAATGTAACCTTCCAGGATGATCTCAGCGCCTGCAGGCACCTCTAAATCATTAGAAATTGATTTCACCACTTCGGTACGGCTACCGCGTAATAACCCAGCAAAGGCATACTCCGACAAGGTATCAGGAACCGGTGTAACCGCACCTAGGATAGTCGCAGGATCAGCTCCGAGCGCTACTGAAACTGGATAGTTTTCGCCTGGATTAATCTCTTGAAATTCTTTAAAATCCAGCGCACCACCACGGTGGGATAACCACCGCATAATTAATTTATTTTTACTCAGTACCTGCTGCCGGTAAATCCCCAGATTTTGGCGTTTCTTATAAGGCCCCTGAGTAATCGTTAGTCCCCAGGTAACCAAGGGGGCAACGTCACCAGGCCAACAATGTTGAATCGGGATCTTAGTTAAATCAACATCATCACCGCTGAGGATAATTTCCTGACAAGGCGCTTTACGTAACAGTTTCGTGGGCATGTTAAACACCTGTTTAAAGACAGGTATTTTTTCCATCAGATCCTTGAAACCTTTCGGTGGTTCAGGTTCTTTTAGGTAAGCCAGCCATTCGCCGACCTCACGCAGCTCATTGACATTATTACGTCCCATTCCCATCGCAACGCGATCCGGTGTGCCAAACAGGTTACCGAGCACCGGCATGGTATGACCTTTAGGATTTTCAAATAACAGCGCCGGACCGCCAGCTTTTAGTGTACGGTCACAGATCTCGGTCATTTCCAGGTAAGGGTCTATCTCTTGATGGATGCGCTTTAGTTGCCCTTTACTTTCAAGCAGTGCAATAAAGTCTCTCAAGTCTTTATATTTCATGAGCGGTTCCGTGTAATAGAGGGATACAAAAACGCCACACACTTTGTATCACAACAGAATGTATGGCGTTTTATAAACGGTGTTTAATCCTATCCGGTTTAGTTAACCGATTATGACTTTTGCTTCTTCATTGCTTCGAAGAATTCATCGTTAGTTTTAGTCATAGCAAGTTTATCGATAAGGAATTCCATTGCTTCAATCTCACCCATCGGATGAACAATTTTACGTAAGATCCACATCTTCTGTAACTCAGCTTTATCGGCCAACAACTCTTCACGGCGGGTACCTGAGCGAGTAAAATCAATCGCAGGGTAAACACGGCGTTCCGCAAGTTTACGATTAAGGTGTAACTCCTGGTTACCTGTACCCTTAAATTCTTCGTAGATCACTTCATCCATTTTAGAGCCGGTATCAATCAGTGCCGTCGCAATAATGGTTAATGACCCACCTTCTTCAACATTACGTGCCGCACCAAAGAAACGCTTTGGACGATGTAATGCGTTGGCATCAATACCACCAGATAAAATCTTACCTGATGACGGAGTAACCGTGTTGTAAGCACGCGCGAGACGGGTAATAGAGTCCAGCAGAATGATCACATCTTTTTTATGCTCAACCAAACGTTTTGCTTTTTCAATCATCATCTCAGCCACTTGAACATGACGATTCGCAGGTTCATCAAATGTTGAAGCGATGACTTCACCACGAACCAGACGTTGCATTTCAGTCACTTCTTCCGGGCGCTCATCGATCAGCAGTACCATCAGGGTAGCGTCAGGGTGATTCATAGCGATGGAAGAAGCAAGGTTTTGTAGCAGCATTGTTTTACCAGCTTTAGGCGGTGCCACAACAAGACCACGTTGACCCTTACCGATAGGGGCGCTCAAATCAACAATACGTGCGGTAAGATCTTCAGTACTACCACTGCCACGCTCTAGACGAAGACGTTCATTAGGGTGGATAGGTGTTAGGTTTTCAAAGAGAATTTTATTACGAGCATTTTCGGGGCGGTCAAAGTTAACTTCACTAATCTTCAACAGGGCAAAATAACGTTCACCATCTTTCGGCGGTCGGATTTTACCGTTTACCGTATCACCCGTCCGCAAGTTAAAGCGGCGGATCTGACTGGGAGAAACATAAATGTCATCGGGTCCGGCGAGATAAGAACAGTCCGCAGAGCGCAGGAAACCAAAGCCATCTTGTAAAATCTCTAAAACACCGTTACCAAAAATATCCTCGCCACTTTTTGCGTGTGCCTTGAGTATTGAGAAAATGATGTCTTGTTTTCTTAAGCGAGCCAGATTTTCTAGACCCATAGATTCGCCCAGTTTTACAAGTTCAGAAACTGGTGTGTTTTTTAATTCGGTTAAATTCATAATGATGAGTTCGAGCTTTATGCGACCTTTGCGTAACGGGATTTCAATCGTTCATCGAAGTGCGAATCGGTGATTGAAGATGTTAATCAGTGATTGGTTTTAATCAGTGATTGAATATTTGAGTGTTTGAATCACCGATTGGATATTTGAACCAGTGACTATTGATGCCGGGTACGACATATAGAACAATAAACGAACAACAAATTAACATTTCTATTTTGGTTCGTCCAGTAAATAATAGCATACTGACGAGATTATAAAACAAAATCTCGTCAGTATTTTAAATGTTACAGATTCTCATCAAGAAAGCTCTGTAATTGTGCCTTTGACAATGCGCCAACTTTCGTTGCTGCAACGGCACCATTCTTAAATAATAATAATGTTGGGATACCACGAATACCAAATTTAGGTGGCGTAGCCGAGTTTTGATCAATATTTAATTTACCGATTGTCACCTTGTCAGCATACTCTTCAGCCACTTCACTTAAGATCGGGGCAATCATCTTACAAGGACCACACCATTCGGCCCAAAAATCGACTAATACAGGTTTATCTGCACATAAAACATCCGAATCAAAAGCAGCATCTGTTAGCTGAATAATCTTGTTGCTCATTTCCTACTCCAATAAAAAGTAATTTCCTTGCTACATTATATGCGGCATTTGTTGCTCTATTTCAATAGATTTAAGTTCTTAATGCAAGCTTAACCTGATATGCTAAATAAATGAGCAAAAAACATCTAACAGAACATAAGTTCTCCCAGTTCGGCCTTAATGCCGACGTACTGTCTGGGTTAGAAGCGTCAGGCTTCGAATATTGTACACCAATTCAAGCGCTTAGCCTCCCTTTTGCCATTAGCGGCAAAGATGTTGCAGGCCAAGCACAAACTGGTACAGGCAAAACTATTGCATTTTTAGCGGCTATTTTTCATCATTTATTGAAAAATCCTGCTGCACCAGATTGTCCAAAAAATAAACCTAGAGCTATTATCTTAGCGCCAACCCGCGAACTTGCAATCCAAATTCATAAAGATGCGATTGCCATTGCCAAAACCACAGGCCTGAAAATGGGGCTAGTTTATGGTGGGGAAAGCTACGATATTCAACGCGATCAATTAGCGCAAGGGGTTGATATAATAATAGGCACTGTTGGCCGTATTATCGACTTTGAAAAGCAAAATGCGATCGATTTATCCGGCGTAAACGCTTTAGTGCTAGATGAAGCAGATCGCATGTTAGATCAAGGCTTCATTAAAGACATTCGCTACCTGATGCGAAAAATGCCTGAGCCAAAACAGCGCTTAAACCTCCTGTTTTCTGCTACATTTTCCTGGGATATTCGAGAACTGGCTTACCAGCACATGAATGAACCGGAAGAAGTAACCGCTGAAGCAGAGAAAGTAACTGGTAGCGACATCAAGCAAGAGCTATTTCACCCATCCAATGATGACAAAATGGCGTTATTGCAAACCCTTATTGAAGAAGAATGGCCAGACCGCGCAATTGTCTTTGCCAATACCAAACATAAATGTGAAGATATCTGGGGCTATCTTGCTGCTGATAATCATCGAGTAGGTCTACTTACCGGCGATATTCCACAGAAAAAACGCAACAGTATTTTAGAGCAATTCACTCAAGGAAAACTGGATATTTTAGTTGCGACAGATGTTGCAGCGCGAGGATTACACATCCCCGCAGTGAGTCATGTATTTAATTATGATTTGCCTGATAACAGTGGTGATTACGTGCATCGTATTGGCCGGACAGGGCGAGCTGGCGCAACGGGTCACTCAATTAGCTTTGCCTGTGAAAAGTATATCTACAATTTACCGGCTATTGAAGAGTATATTGAGCAAACGATACCAGTTTGTCATTACGATAAGTCTGCATTACTGACTGATTTGCCTAGACCGCTACACACTAAGCGTGCACGGCCAACCAACTCAAGATCCTTAAACGATCGCAATAACAGACAACGCCGTAGCAGCCACCGACCGCATAATAAAAGTAGTTAGTTGATTGACCTGCTACAGATGAAGTGATTGATGTGAGCAAAGAAAGTACGTCAAGTTTATATGCCGCGATTGACCTTGGCTCTAACAGCTTTCATATGTTGGTTGTGAGAAAGGTCAATAGTAGCCTGCAAACAGTTGCCAAGATAAAACGTAAGGTAAGACTTGCTGCTGGCTTGGATGCAGACAACAACCTTGATCAAGCCGCATTGCAACGTGGCTGGGATTGCCTCAGCCTGTTTGCCGAACAACTCCAGGATATTCCAACTGAAAATATCCGAATCACAGGTACTGCAACACTGCGAATAGCCAAAAATGTCGCGGTATTCATAGCCCTTGCAGAAAAAATATTATCACACCCCGTTGATATTATTTCCGGTGAACAAGAAGCTGCGCTCATCTACAAGGGCGTCGCCTATACCAGCAGTGGTAATGGCAATCGGTTGGTCGTGGATATTGGCGGGGCCAGCACTGAACTAATCATCGGCGAGCAAGCGCAGGCCAAATTATTACATAGCTTTAAGATGGGCTGTGTTACCTGGTTAAATCATTACTTTGCTGACGGAAAACTCAATCAGGTCAATTTCAATCAAGCGATCCAAGCTGCAAAAAAAGTAATAGCGCCGCTCCAAGATAAATATACAACATTGGGCTGGGATACCTGTATTGGTGCATCAGGCACGATCCAAGCACTGCAAGAAATAATGGTGGCCCAGGGCGGTAATGAGCTAATTACGCTGGCTAAATTACATAATATTCAACAACAGGCTATCGCCTGTGGCGAAATATCCCAACTTAATATTAATGGCCTTACCGAAGACAGAAAACCGGTTTTCAGCAGCGGTCTAGCCATACTTACCGCACTTTTTGAAAGTCTTCAGATTAACAACATGTTTCTTGCTGGCGGCGCCCTGCGGGAAGGGGTTATTTATGAAATGACAGGTCTCAGATCAAGCCAAAATGTACGTCGACAAACTGTCCATAACTTAATGCTCAGGCACCAGCTTGATGTGGCACAGGCAGCGCGGGTTAAATCAACCGCGCTCAATGCATTTGATCAAAGTGCAGTAACCATTGCGAGCGATGATTCTCAGGCGGGTCCCCTACTTGCGTACGTAAGTAGCCTGCATGAAATAGGTCTGTCTATCGATTATAAAAAAGCCCCACAACATGCGGCTTATATCATTGATAATACCGACATGCCTGGGTTTACCAAAGCCCAAAAACAGCTGCTATCAGCATTGCTCATCAACCAACGCGATGAACTAAACCTGACCCTTTTAGCACAGCAGCCAGCGCTCAGTTACCCTATAGCAATTCTGCTCTGCCGTATCCTTCGCGTATCATTGGCGCTGGCATTAAGACGTACCGACGGTACCATTCCGGCGTTCACCTTAACGCTGGCAGATGACAATAGTATGTGCATAACCCTGCCGCACCAATGGCTGCAACAGCATCCGTTACGAGCAGCGGCATTACAGCTCGAACAAGAGTTACAGGCACAGCATAACCTGCCTCTACAAATCCTGGAGCAGTAGTCTTCTTATCAAAGGCTATTACCGTGAAAATAACAAAGCCGAGCATTAGCTCGGCTTTGTTATAATCGAATTACGCAATTAGATATTACTTTTCCTGTAACCAAATAGCGACACTTTTAGCAAAATACGTCAAAATACCATCCGCACCAGCACGCTTAAAACATAATAATGACTCAAGAACGCACTCTCGCTCTTTTAACCAGCCATTTTGAATCGCAGCCATGTGCATTGCATACTCACCACTGACTTGATAAGCAAAGGTCGGCACGCCAAACTCATCTTTCACTCTGCGCACCACATCCAGATATGGCATGCCAGGTTTCACCATCACCATATCGGCACCTTCCTCTATATCCATTGCCACTTCATGCAAGGCTTCATCAGAGTTAGCGGGGTCCATTTGATAAGTGACCTTACTACCACCCTTCAAATTACTGGCAGAACCCACCGCATCGCGGAATGGGCCATAATAGTTAGAAGCATATTTAGCCGAGTAAGCCATAATCTGGGTATTAACGTGACCTGCTTCTTCTAGTGCACAGCGAATTGCACCAATGCGCCCGTCCATCATATCAGATGGGGCAATCACATCAGCGCCCACATCCGCATGGGACAATGCCTGTTGTACTAAAACCTCGGTAGTCACATCGTTAATGATATAACCGTCATCATCGATAATGCCATCCTGACCGTGCGTGGTAAAGGGATCCAAAGCGACATCTGTCATTACGCCCAGTTCAGGAAAAGCCACTTTTAATGCTTTAACCGCTTTTTGTGCTAAGCCATTGGGATTATAGGCCTCTTCCGCTAATAAGCTTTTTTGCTCCAACGGTGTCACCGGGAAAATAGCTACCATAGGGATACCAAGGGCAACCAACTGCTCTGCTTCTTGCAATAACAAGTCGATAGACAGACGTTCAATACCCGGCATAGAGGCAATAGCTTCACGCCTGTTGTTACCTTCAAGCACAAACATCGGATAAATAAGATCATTAACCGTTAACTGGTGTTCCGCAACTAAGCGACGAGAAAAATCATTTTTACGATTACGACGAGGGCGACGATAAGGGAAGCCGCCTAGAATAGTTTTACTCACAATATCTCCTTACAGGGTGTGATCACACTTGATTACCTGCCTATCTTACTCCGTGAGTAAGTTAAGATCTGCATCTGGCAGAAAAATTGCGCCCACAATTACACTAATTGACGATCTAATCGCTATTTCCTGCTGTTTTTCAGGCAATGAATGAACATAGCTGGCCGTTGACAACAAAATACTCTCACAAGTGGTGAGTAAATAGGGAATGGGTAAATCTCTCATTAACCCCTTATCGACGCCCACACTGAAAAACTGGGTAATAAAACCAAGTACTTCCTGCCAGATCTCAATTTGAATTTTTTTATCAAAGTACAGCGAATGGCTGCACAATAAAATGAAAGCCATTTTCTGCGGATGACTAACCAGCCAGCGGACCCCATTAACCCAAATGACTTCCAATGGTAGCGGAGAGGCATCCCCTGCACTGTCTTGCAGAAAAGCTTCAGCCAACTCTTTCTTCACCTCTCGGTAAAGGGCCTCAATCAAGGCTTCTTTGGTTGAAAAATGATGAAACAGGGTACCCGTCGCGACGCTAGCCTGACGGGCAATGGCCGCAGTACTGGTACCGTGAAAACCATTAACCGTGAACAGGGCTAACGCTGCGTCCAAGATCTGCGTTCTTTTTAATGTCGTCATATTATCTCAAGAATATTTTTAAAATAATGTTTTGCAACCAATGGTCATAGGGCGGATGAATAAACCGAGTGGTATGAAACTTACCTTGCTGCAACACGGTTCTCGCTTTCGACAAGGTGCGAAAACCCTCAATGCCATGATAATGGCCCATTCCTGATGAGCCTACCCCGCCAAACGGAGCATCCTCAGCAGCAACCTGCATAATTGTATCATTAATTGCAATACCACCGGAAATGGTTGCACGTTGTATTTGTTGTTGTACCTGCTTATCAAAACTCATGATATACAGTGCCAATGGGTGAGGTTTTGCCTTAATGTAAGCAATCGCATCTGTAATAGCATCATAAGGAATAATAGGGAGCAGTGGGCCAAATATTTCAGACTGCATCACCTGCATCTCGGCACTGACATCAAGTAGCAAGTGCGGCATCATACGGTGTCTCTGATCATCTAGGCTGAGACCACTGACCATCTCTTCAATACGCGCCTTTTTTTCGCGGGCATCTTCTAACCAAGATTTTAACCGTGAATATTGTCGTTCGTCAATAATACTGGTGTAATCAAGATTATTCATCGCATCAGGATAGCGGCGATTAAACTCGTTACGATAAGCGCTAACAAATGCCTCAACCTTGTCGCGAGGACAGAGAATATAATCGGGTGCAACGCAGATTTGTCCCGAATTTAAACTCTTGCCGAACATGATCCGATTTACCGCCTCGCTAATATCGATATCAGGTGCCACAACCACCGGCGATTTACCCCCTAATTCAAGGGTTACTGGGGTTAAGTTATCCGCGGCGGCGCGCATAACGTGCTTACCCACCTGAGTCGAGCCAGTAAAGAGCAAATGATCAAAAGGTAACTTGGTAAATGCGGTCGACAACGCCGTTTCACCTTCAACCAAAGCAACATCAACAGGGTTGAATACCGACGTAATGACCTGCTTCAATACCGCATTGGTGAGTGGTGTAAACTCAGACATTTTTAACATAACCCGATTACCCGCTGCGATACTAGAGATCAAAGGAACTACGGCCAGGTTGATGGGAAAATTCCATGGAACGACAATACCCACAACGCCAAGCGATTGATAATGAACAGTAACATTGGCAGGAGCCAGCAACAATCCAGGGCTACGACGGGACGGTTTCATCCATTTAGCCAGATGGGCTAAAGTATAATTAAACTGTGTTACCGTCGGTAAGATATCTGCGTACAGTGAATCATGGCGGGAACGGTGCCCGTAATCAGCTGACAGCGCAGCCACCAATGCTTCTTTGTTAGCTAAAAACGCTTTCTTTAATAATTTGAGGCGATGCTTACGCTCCACCAGATCCCATTCAGGTTTTATTTGGTACTCATCGCGCTGAGCTTTAAATATCGCCTGCATCCCCGCTATGGCATCAAATTCTTCGCTACCACTACTTAGCTCATTGTGATCACTACATATAGTTGTCGCAACATTTGTCATACTAGTACCCCTAACATTAAACTGACTGATTAGTCGGTTTAATGTTAGACTGATTAGTCGGTTTAATCCAGTACTGATTACTTTTTTGCCCTATCAAGTCACAACTAGGCTATTACTGGTAAATTGAAAAAACGTTCTGTTACCCGTTGGATGCTGCTTAATAGCTGATCCAGATCTTCACCGCGAGCGGCAGCAACGCTGGCAGCAACATGGGGTAAATAACAGGGTTCATTGCGGCGTGATTTTGGTTTAGGCTTCAGACTACGCGGTAGAAGATAAGGTGCATCGGTTTCTAACATAAGGCGGTTGGCTGGTATATCTTTGACCAATTTAAGCAATTCCCCTCCTCGGCGTTCATCGCAGATCCAGCCTGTCACCCCAATATGTAAATCAAGTGCCAGACACGCCTTAAGATCACTGGCAGACCCAGTAAAGCAATGTAAAACAGCGGCAGGTAAAGCGGCACGGTAGTCTCTTAAAATAGCAATAAACCGAGCGTTGGCATCGCGTTCATGCAAAAAAACCGGCATATTTAATTCAGCAGCCAGTTCCAGTTGACGGATAAATACTGCCTCCTGCACAGCACGTGGAGAGTAATCACGATTGAAATCCAGACCACATTCCCCCACTGCCACCACAGAGCCATAACCCGCTAAGGCGCGAA
Organism: Moritella sp.; assembly: GCA_047628235.1. Taxonomy (GTDB): domain Bacteria; phylum Pseudomonadota; class Gammaproteobacteria; order Enterobacterales; family Moritellaceae; genus Moritella. The sequence continues at coordinate 1,068 of JBLHPA010000057.1, read as the reverse complement.
TGGCGTCCCAGCTATCCGCTGTGGCATTTTTTGCATCATGGGGGTGGATACCCGCTGTAGAATAGAGTTGCTGCGGGTATTGCTGGGTCAACTGAAAGGCTAAGCGACTTTCTTCAACGTCAGTGCCAGTCACGATGAGGCGACGCACGCCTTGTTCAGCAGCGCGTCGTATAACACCTGGTAAGTCTTGGTGAAATGCGGCGTTAGTTAAGTTAACACCAATATCAATCAGTTCCGGCTTCTTCATCCTCTGGCTCGTCCTTTTTAACGTAAAAACGAGCAAATAATAACCCTAATTCAAACAATAGCAACATAGGGATCGCCAGCAGTGTTTGAGAGATAATATCGGGTGGCGTCAGCAACATGCCAAAAATAAACGCAGCAACGACAATATAGGGACGTTTCTTCCGCAAGCTTTCTGGCGTTGTAGCGCCGGTCCAGCAGAGGACTAAGGTTGCGATCGGAATTTCAAAAGCCAGGCCAAAAGCAAAAAATATCTTCAAAACAAAATCAAGGTAACTGCTAATATCTGGGGCAAACGTAACGCCTTCCGGTGCCACGCCCGCGAAGAACTCAAAGGCTAATGGGAACACCACAAAATAGGAAAATGCGATCCCCAGATAAAATAATAATGCGCTGCTAATCACCAGAGGGGCGATTAATTTTTTCTCATGTTTATACAAGCCCGGCGCGATAAAGGCCCAGACTTGATATAACACCCAGGGAATAGCGGCAAATGCCGACACCACCAAGGTTAATTTTATCGGTGTAAAAAAGGGGGTGGCGACATCCGTAGCAATCATGCTGGTGCCAGCAGGTAACTGGGCGATCAGCGGCGCCGAAATAAGCTGATAAATATCATTAGCAAAATATACCAGTGCGATAAAAATCAAGATAATTGCCGCACTCGCCCGCAACAACCTATCTCTCAATTCAATTAAATGTGTGATCAGAGGCTGAGTATTTGGATCTGCCGCCATCTATTTCTTATCCTGTTCAGTTGCCTGTAGTAGTGACGGTTCTGCCTGAGTAGTCGGTTCTGCTTGAGTAATCTGCTCTGCTTGAGTA
>JBLHPA010000056.1:0-16805 GCA_047628235.1 Moritella sp. | reverse complement strand
CGCGCTGGGGTAACGGGTGCGGAAACCAAAGCCGAAATGCCGATTGGGCCTTTATTAGATAAGCTGAAATCATTTAATGCCGCACCTTGCCTGCTGGGTTTTGGTATCTCCTCGCCCGAGCAAGTAAAGCAAGCCATTGCCGCAGGTGCAACGGGTGCGATCTCGGGCTCTGCCATCGTTAATATTATAGAGAAAAACCTTGGCGATAATAGCCAAATGCTGAAATCGTTAGCTGATTTTTTAATACCAATGAAAGTCGCAACACGCACTTAAACTACGATTAAAATACGATTAAAGTCTTTACCGATTAAGCCCCAACTCGCTATTATAATGATAGTTATAGAGAGTGAGGGCTTTTTCAGCTTAGGTATGGCGCAGCTCGAGTATCGCGAATAGAATAACTCAAGCAGAATGATAAAAATAAGTTAGGTAATCATGACACCGGCAATAAAACTGGCAAAGAAAGCAAAAATAGCCCATAAAATCCATGAGTATATACACGATCCAAGTGCAGAGTCTTATGGCTTGGAAGCAGCAGAGAAAATGGGGGTCGAAGCCGCTCGCGTATTCAAAACATTAGTGGTTGATATCGGGGATAAGACGCTGGTTGTTGCCATATTACCCGTCACGTCAATGTTAAGCCTAAAGGCAATTGCAAAGGCGGTAAAAGCCAAGAAATCCGTGATGGCAGATAAGCAGGATGTGATGCGTTCGACCGGTTATGTACTGGGAGGCGTGAGCCCGCTTGGACAGAAAAAACGACTCACCACAGTGATCGATAGCTCAGCCAATAATTTCGCGACTATCTACGTCAGCGCCGGACGCAGAGGGTTAGACATCGAACTAAGTCCCGCTGATTTACAACACCTCACCATGGCTACCGTGAGCGCTATTACAAATTAGTGCTATCGCAGCCCTGACTTACTTTGGGGTATATGATATTTATCCGATCACCATACTGATCACGGCATATTCACATTACCTAAAAACAAGTTATATAACAACAACCTGTCTTAATTTAAGGGCGAATAATAAGATAAAATGACGGACATAGAATGCCTGTTTTTGATATACCGGGTATTTTCATCAAATAAAGTTTAACCTTCTTCAACAAAAATTACGATTTAACGACCAATAATCCCGTATTATCCCATTGAAACCAGCATTTATAACCACATCTAATCATTTAACCTCTTTAAGGAACATATTAAACCCGAAAAATACGGGTCAAACCAGTGTTTTAAGCCATATGTTGACCTAAAAAAGATTAAACATCTGTATAGAGCGCCGTTAGATTGTTCAGCATACAAACTCTAGGCTTGCCCCCCTGCAAAATTGACTAAACTCAAATTATTTTGATAAATGTACAAAATATTTTATAAACGTAACAAAATATAGATCCCCATCACTTTATTAATCACCCAAATCTTTATCCTATGCATCAGTCACAAGTCAGTGCAATATTACAGGTGAAACCGATATGTCAGAGCAAACAACTACTATTAACACGGACGGCACTACGAACGCTGCGAAATGGAATAAAGCAGACACAGAATGGGTATTAAGTTTATTCGGCACCGCAGTGGGTGCAGGTGTTTTATTCTTACCAATTAAAGCAGGTTTAGGTGGTTTTTGGCCGTTAGTAGTATTAGCGTTGCTCGCTGGTCCAATGACATGGCTTGCTCACCGTGCACTTGCACGTTTTGTATTATCTTCAAAAAACCCAGACGCTGATATTACAGACGTTGTAGAAGAACATTTTGGTAAAGGCGCGGCGAAGCTCATTACTTTCGCTTATTTCTTTGCTATTTATCCTATCGTCTTAATATACGGTGTGGGTATTACAAATACATTTGAAAGCTTCATTGTAAACCAACTTGATATATTCACAGAGATCCCACGTCTAGCCGCTGATGGCGCACCGATGCTAACTGAAGCGGGTGTTCAAATCATGGATAAAGTAAGTGGTATCCCGCGCTGGTTATTATCCGGTGGTCTTATCCTGGCAATGACGGCGATGATCCTATTCGGTAAAGAATTAATGCTTAAAGCAACATCAGCATTAGTTTACCCGCTCGTATTTATCCTATTCGGTCTATCACTATTCTTAATTCCAAGCTGGAACACAAGCATGGTATCAGTGGTTCCTGATGCATCATCTTTCTTACCCGCAATCTGGTTGTCAATTCCACTGATTGTGTTCTCATTCAACCACTCTCCAGTAATCAGCCAGTTTGCGAAAGCACAACGTAAAAGTTACGGTGACAACGCAGTACAAAAAACAGATCTAATCTGTAAGCGCTCAGGTCAGATGTTACTTGGTTTCGTGATGTTATTCGTATTCTCTTGTGTGTTATCACTATCACCAGAGCAACTCGCACAAGCTAAAGCAGAAAACATCTCAATCCTGTCTTACCTTGCAAACGTACATGACTCTGTATTAATTCAATACTTTGGTCCTTTCGTCGCATTCGCAGCGATTACTTCTAGCTACTTCGGTCATTACCTCGGTGCACAAGAAGGTCTAAACGGTCTTGTTAAGCAAGTTATACCTACTGCATCAGATAAGAAAGTGAGTACTTTCTGTATCGCTTTCATCGTATTAACAACATGGGCTGTAGCGATTCTTAACCCAAGTGTACTCGGTCTTATCGAAACAATCGGTGCTCCGATGATTGCAGCAATCCTGTTCATAATGCCTATGGTTGCAATCAAAAAAGTGCCCGCTATGCAAAAATATGGCAGAGATAAAATTGCGAACATCTTCGTGACTATCTGTGGTCTGATGGCGATTACTTCAGTTATCTACGGTTCATTCTAAACCGGTCATAACTTAAGGTAATAGCTTAAGGTAACAACTTAAGACGATAGCAAACATGAAACCGGCGAGTAATTAACTTACTCGCCGGTTTTTTTATGTCTGGGATTTAAACCCCTCCCTAGCCCTCCCCTTCGTTAGGGGAGGGAACTGGATCGTACTAAACTATCATCAACAGTATTTATTTATTGGCAAAGAATACACCTCTCATGTTGAAAGGCAGAGATGAAGAAGGTTGCGCTTAAGGGTAAAAAAATAACAAAAAAAAGCCCTCCAGCGCGAAACTGATGGGCATGATTATCAATTTGAATCAATAAGAATTACATGTTCGGCGTTTGTGTCTCCACATGCAGATTCTGCGCTCGGTGTCTAAGCAGATGATCCATCAGCGTGATCGCTAACTGCGCCTCCGCAATAGGTACAGCGCGGATGCCAACACAAGGATCATGACGGCCTTTGGTCACGACCTCAATTGCTTTGCCAAATTTGTCGATAGACTTGCCCGGAATTGTAATACTCGACGTCGGTTTCATCGCAATATGCGCGATAATATCCTGGCCACTGGAGATCCCGCCTAATACACCACCGGCATGATTAGAAAGAAAACCCTGTTCAGGTGTCATCTCATCACGGTGCTCGCTACCAAGCTGTTCTACAACACCAAAACCATCACCGATCTCAACGCCTTTAACTGCGTTAATGCTCATTAATGAATGGGCGATTTCGGCATCTAACCGATCAAATACCGGTTCACCTAAACCAACAGGTACGCCTTGCGCAACGACCGTTACTTTGGCGCCGACTGAATCACCTGATTTTTTTAAGCCACGCATATATTCATCAAGCGCTTCTAATTTACTGGTATCAGGGAAGAAAAATGGGTTTTGTTCAACCTGATCCCATTGCAGTGCTTCAGCTTTGATTGGCCCAAGTTGAGAAAGGTAACCGCGGATCACGATACCGTGCTGTTGCTTTAAATATTTTTTAGCAATGGCTCCTGCAGCGACGCGCATTGCAGTTTCCCGTGCAGATGAACGACCACCACCACGGTAATCACGGTGACCAAATTTTTGATGGTAAGTATAATCAGCATGACCCGGACGGAAGGTATCTTTGATGTTTGAATAATCTTGTGAACGTTGATCGGTATTTTTGATCATCAGCCCAATTGAACAACCTGTGGTTTTACCTTCAAAAATACCAGAAAGGATCTGAACTTCGTCTGCTTCACGCCGTTGCGTTGTATAGCGAGATGTGCCGGGCTTACGACGGTCAAGATCAAACTGAAGGTCTTCGAGTGAGATGTCGAGTCCTGGAGGGCAGCCATCAATAACACACCCTAGTGCGGGTCCATGGCTTTCTCCGAACGTGGCGATCTTAAATAATTGCCCAATACTATTCCCTGCCATAACAGCGTTCCCTTTATATAATGCTTATTTAATACCTTTGAGAATACAAGACCCACGGCTTAGCGACAATAGCAAACAGCTAAAAAAAGGAATAAAAAAAACCTGCGTCCATCTAAGATGAACACAGGTTTATCGTGGGTTTTCACACTCCGTAATGCTTCGTTACAAACTTATTTGAACGGTGCGACTATTTAAATGGAGTAACTATTTAAACGGAGCAAACTCTGCCATTGAATCTAAGATCTGCTCTTTGCTGATCACGAAGATACCGTGGCCGCCGTTTTCCATTTCTAACCAGGTAAAGGGGACTTCTGGGAACTTATCTTGCATGTGGATCATGCTGTTACCAATCTCAACAAACAGTAAACCACCGTCGTTTAGCATATCCGGTGCTTGTGCTAGCATTTTCAACGTGAGCGCTAAGCCGTCAAAACCAGACTGTAAACCAATTTCAGGTTCATGTTTGAACTCTTCAGGCAGGTTATCAATATCTTCTTGATCGACATAAGGCGGATTAGATACGATCAGGTCGTAGCGTAAACCCGCTAGATTTGAGAACAAATCAGATTGGATTGGTGTAACTTGATGCTCAACACCGTGCTGCTGGATATTCATTTCTGCCACTTCAATAGCGCCAGTTTCAATATCCACGGCATCAATTTCTGCATCAGGGAAGGCATGTGACATCGCGATAGCAATGCAACCACTGCCAGTGCACATGTCCAACACCCGGGTTGGCTCTTCCAGTAACCAAGGCTGAAAACCATTCATGATCAGCTCAGCAAAAGGAGAACGTGGTACTAATACCCGCTCATCTACATAAAATTCAAGTCCGGCAAACCAGGCCTTATTGGTTAAATAAGCAGCAGGAATACGCTCGTTAACACGGCGTACAATCAGTTCAACCAATTTTTGTCGCTCTGATGTCGTCAGTCTTGCATGACGAATTTCAGGATCAATATCTAACGGCAGATGCAATGTAGGTAAAATAAGCTGTACCGCTTCATCCCACGCATTATCAGTGCCATGACCATAAAAAATACCCGCATCATTAAAACGGCTTATAGCCCAACGAATGAGATCTTGTAACGTAATTAGCTCTTTTACAGCTTCATCAACAAAAATCCGGTCCACAATTGACTCCAACTTTGGTAAAATGGCATGACGTATTATCAACTGGTTTTTCGCAGTTGAATTTGGGTAACTAACATCATGTTTACTAAACAAATGAAAAAAAAGATGTTGCTGCAAATGAATGCAACAAAAAAACAAGTTCAGGCTGCACAAGCAAGCGCATCACCAGCCGTGGAACCCGATGAACAAACTCTTTTCTTTGCGAGTGTGAAAGGTATAAAACCTCTGTCACAGGATACCATAAGACTAAAAAAGATCAGGGCTAATAAACCCAAATTACAAATAAATGACGTGATCAGACAAGAATCAGCACAACGTGAACATTTTTTCTCCGATCAGTTTGAGCCGCATATTGAAGACGAAGGTCCAACCCGTTATGTACGCGAGGGCATCTCACACTATGAATTGAAAAAACTCCGACGTGGAGACTATGAACCTGAACTGCTATTGGATTTACATGGCGTAAACCAAGAGGCAGCCAAAGTTGAAATATCCTCACTTATTACTGAATGTAGGAAGCAGCACATAAAATGCTGCAGTATTATGCACGGCCACGGTAAGCATATTCTAAAACGTCAATTACCGATGTGGTTAGCGCAGCACCCTGATATAGAAGCGTTTCATCAGGCACCAAAAACATGGGGAGGGAGCGCGGCACTGCTTATTTTGATAGAAATAGATGATAAGGATTATAAATATTAACCGCTAAAAAAGGCTTGTGTGCCAACACCAGCCTTTAATTTTTAGCAATGTAAACAGTGTTATGTATGCCTGAGCTATATATTTGAAATGTTTATAGCTGAACTGCATATCTAAACTCCGTATACATAGCCCCTATATATCTTAATCGTGGTTAGGCATAAGACCGCTTAATTTCACGGTTTACTTCCGATACACGCATTTTAACCATATTGCCTGCATCGCTGGGAATTAATAACATCCCTTGTTGGAACTCTAAAAATCCTAAACCACTCACATATAAAGTGCCACGGAAAAAACCCCTTACATATTTGGCAATACGAAATGAGTTAAACTTTTTAAAAATACGCATTAAACACTCCTTTACACGCTTATTAGGTACTATCCGAGTACCTAAACAGAGGCGGAATAATATACCCAATAACATCAATGCAAAATAATTTAGCTATGCATTAACACTAATCTAAATATACAAACTGTCTGTTATATCACTTTAGAACATAAATTCATTTTATACTGTGTGGCGTTTCCAACCAGTTCAATGCAATACCGCTCGCATTAAGCTCAAGGCATGCAATTGCCGATGTCGCAAAGGCTGGCATATGCTTTCCGTGAGTCAACGCTGCCGTTAAATAACTAACAACAGGCAAGTGTGAAACCAACAAAATAGTTTCATACTGATACTGCTCGACTAGCGCACGTAAATAATCCGCAATAAAATCAGCATCTCCGTACGGGGTTATGTCCATACATACTTCGACCTTACTTGCAGTAAAAAAGTTCCCTATTACTTGCCAAGTTTGTTCAGCGCGTACATACGGACTGTGCAACACACAATCGATGTTCGGTTCTACCGCACTCAACCAGCTTGCCATTTGTGCAGACTGCTCTCGTCCCGTCCCCGTTAACTCACGCTCAGCATCAGAACTCGCGTATAAACCCGCTTGTCCGTGCCGCATAATATAAATCTTCATACCACCACACTATGTTATGTTATGTTATGTTACTTTTTTTAAATCTACAACTGCGTTCTATTTTACCTGCATTATGATGACAAAAATATGAACAACGTTTCAAATTGAGCAATATATATTATTTATTGCAAAACTTGGTTTTAGGTTAAATTTTTGAACATTAATTCAAAAAATCATTACTTACTCCAGAATTTAACGCCATACTAGCTATTAAATGTGAATAATAACTATTAACTATAAATAATAGCTACTGCCTTATTTTATGTCATTTTTAGGCCTATGTCTCAAACAGCCTTGTGGGTGAGATTAAGTGAGCTTGGATGAGATTGAGTTAGCTTGCCTGATCTCAGATAAAAGATCAGGTAAAGCTTAGGTCAAAACGTAGATAAACATAAGTCGCAAGCACACGGAGCATTAACCTTGATAATAAGTCCTAATGATAGCAAGAAATACCGCCATATTGAGCTTCCAAATGGCTTGAGCGTATTGCTTATTCAAGATGAAAAATGCACAAAATCAGCGGCCGCAATGTCTGTTGCAGTCGGCCACTTTGATGATCCACAGCATCATCAGGGATTAGCCCACCTATTGGAGCACATGTTATTCCTCGGTACCGATAAGTATCCGAAACCAGGTGAATATCAATCCTTTATATCAATGCATGGCGGCACGAACAATGCGTGGACAGGGACTGAATATACCAATTATTTTTTTGATATAAACAGTCGCTATTTTAATAATGCATTAGATCGATTTGCACAATTCTTTATTGCCCCCAGTTTTAACGCCGATCTGCTTGATCGTGAGCGTAATGCTGTCGACTCTGAATTCAAATTAAAACTCAAAGACGATATTAGACGTTTTTATCAGGTGCATAAAGAAACGGTAAATCCTGAGCACCCTTTTAGTAAATTCTCGGTCGGAAATCTCACCACCCTACAAGACGGCCTGCACACAACATTGCGTGACGAATTAATCGATTTTTATCAGCATCACTATTGCGCCTCATTAATGAAGTTGGTGATCCAGTCAGATCAGACCTTGGATCAACAAGCACACATGCTCAACGAATTTTTCGGACCAATAAAAAATAGAGGTAATACCTCGGTACCGTTATCGACCCCGCTGTATACTTCAGAACAATTAGGACAGTCGGTCTGGGTGGAATCATTAAAGGGTAATAAAAAATTATATATTAGCTTTCCATTCGGCACTATCCTGCCCTATTATCAGACTAAACCCTTAAGCTATATCAGTCAGCTACTTGGCTATGAAGGGGAAGGAAGCCTACTGTCTGCACTCAAGGTCAAAGGTTGGGTAACGGCATTGTCAGCAGGCAGTGGTCAAAGCGGCGCTAATTTCAAAGATTATAATATCATCGTAGGGTTGACCAACGAGGGCTTTAACAAGATCGATGAAATTGTTGGGTACTGCCTGCAGTTTATCAAATTAATTGCAGAACAAGGCTTACAGGCATGGCGTTATGAAGAAAAGAAAAGCTTTATGGAGCAGGCCTTCCGCTACCAAGAAAAAGTACCCGCAGCGAAAAATGTATCTCATCTCGCGCAGAATATGCAGCTGTATTGCCCAGAGCATACTATTTATGGCGATTACATGATGGCAGGCTTTGAACCGGACGTCTGTGCTTCTTTTTTACAGCAAATGACCCCCCATAATATGCGACTAATGATTTCAGCGCCAAACCTGGAAACAACCCAAAAGGCTGCCTGGTATGGTACACCTTATCGCGTAGATCCTTTCTCATTGGATCAGCAGCAACAGTGGGAAAATAGCCGCATAGCCGAAGCCCTGAGTTTGCCACCAAAAAATCCATTTATTAGCACGTCTTTAAGCCCATTACCGCTTGATAAGGCCAATTTAATGACGCATCCTAGCCTAATCAATGAAGCTGATGGATTTAAGACTTGGTTTATGCAGGAGCAAGACTTCTACGTCCCCAAAGGTAACATTTTTATTTCTCTTGATAGCGAATATGCTGTCGCCAATGCCCATAATATCGCGATGACACGGCTTGCTGTAGAGCTCCTGATGGAGCAACTTAACAGCTTGACCTATCAGGCCGAAATTGCCGGTCTCAGTTATTATATATATTCACACCAGGGCGGGTTTACCTTACACATTAGCGGATTTGCACAAAAACAGCTGGCGCTGCTAAAGCTAATCATCGGTCATCGTCATCTCCGCGAAGTAGATCCAGCAACCTTTGAGAGTATCCGCGCTCAACTACTTATCGCCTGGGAAAACCAAAAGCAGGCCAAACCGATAAATCGCTTGTTTAGTGAATTAACCGCGCTGTTACAACCCAATAACCCCTCAAGTCAGCGCCTTGCTACCGAACTTATTGGGATTAAGCACGAACAGTTACCGGGCTACCTCGATAAGGTTTACCAAAATGTCAGTGTCGAGGTATTGATCCATGGCGACTGGCACCGTCACCAGGCTGAAGAGATCGCCCGTTATATACAGGCCAAGTTAAAACCGTTCAGTACGCCAGGTAAAGAAACTATCCGTAAACTGGTTGATATTCGAAATACCGGTTCTTTAGTCCGAGAGCTAAACGCAGATCATAACGATTCGGCGTTAATTGTTTATTATCAGGCCTCGAAAATATCCAGCAAAGAATTAGCCTATTACAGCTTAGCCAACCACGTAATGTCATCGAAATTTTTCTATGAATTAAGAACGCAACAACAGTTAGGATATGTTGTCGGTACGGGTAACATTCCACTAAACCGCCATGCCGGTCTCATGTTTTATGTCCAATCTCCTCATGCAGATCCAGCCCTATTACTGGATGCTATCAATGATTTTATTAATTTCTTTCCGTTTGGGATGATCTCGTTTACCGAACAGCAGTGGCAATCTAGCAAGCAGGGCTTAATCTCTAAACTACGCGAGCCGGATACAAACTTAAACAGTAAAAGTAAACGCTTATGGAATTCGATTGGTATTAAAGATGAAGACTTTAATAAACACGAGCAAATTGCAGCGCAAATTGAGCGCATCGAACGGGTTGATTTGATCCGCTTTATGGTCGAGCTGAAATCGAGAACATCAGATCGGCTGATCCTATCATCGACGGGTAAAGAACATGTGCAGCCAGAAAAGCTAACCGGCTTGTATGTCGAAGACGTGGAAGAATACCAGAAGAGCAGTCATTTATTTTATCTCTAACGGCAATGCCTGCACCAGCAGGCCTACTTTAATTGTTTTAACTGCTTAAGCCGATAAAGCTGCCTAAGCCAATCAAGATACCACCAGTTAATTTATTAATTTTGTTCTGATAACGATTAAGCATTTGTTTTAATGAGCCGCGGTTAAGTAACATAATAAAACACGCCCACAATACTGCGGTCTCTAAAAATATCGAAAGACTAATCAGTAATTTATCTTCAGTCGGGGTTTCAGGGGCGATTACCTGGCTAAAAACCGCCACAATAAACATCAGGATCTTAGGATTAAGTAAATTACACAGAAAGCCGTCTAAATAAGCCTTAGTAGGACGAAATTGTAACAACCCCGTTTCTACAACGAGTTCACTCTTCCCTGCCCGGAGTGATTTGATACCAAGATAAATGAGGTATCCGGCACCACTCCAGCGCACCAGGTTAAATATCATGGGATGATTGGATATCAGTAACGAAATGCCAAATAGACCGAGCAGCATATGAACGGCCAGTCCCGAGATGATCCCCGCCACACAATACCAGCCAGCACGCTTTGCACTCAGGCTACCGTACTTTAATACTAGCATCATATCGGGACCAGGACTGAGCATGCCAAAAAAGTTAACTACCAATAAAGAAACAATTATCTCGTACATTTTTAGCACCATTCCATAGAGTTAAGTCAATCATAGAATGATATTTTAAATGAATAAAATGACTTATTTTACTCTTCTACATTCCTCGAAGGAATGCAGTTCGTTAATTGAGCATGTAGCTCATCTCGCAACCATTTGTGCGCTGAATCATGGTCAAATCTGGGGTGCCAGATCATGGCAGCTTGTAAAATAGGCAGCTCAATAGGTAAGCTTTTTTTGATAAATTGGTTACCTATAATCAACTTATCGGCGATTGAATTAGGAATAGTCAGTAAATGATCTGTCTTTGCGATAATACTGAAGGCTGAAGAATAGGATGGGATGCGTAATGCGATGTCACGAAACAAACCTTGTGCAGACAATGCGACATCGATATCACTGGCCTTATCTGAACCAGAGGTAATAATGCCATGGGGGTATTGTGTGTATGTCTCGAGGGTTAATTGCATGTCAGCCAAGGGATGCCGCTGACGCATGATGCAGACATAGTGGTCTTGCTCTAACGGCAGATAAGAAAGCTGTTTGTGCTCAGGACGAATAATCGTTGCCCCCAAATCGATTTCACCACGTTCCATTGCCGCCAAGGTAGACTTATCCCAATGGGTAAGACTCAGCTTAATTTTAGGCGCATGCTGATAGAGGTGAGCCAGCGCCGCAGGTAAAATATAATCGGTCACATAGTCTGTCGACGCGATGGTAAACTCCCGCTGTGATAGCGTCGGCTCAAAGCCCCCAGAGAGAAACAAACCATCGATGCTGTTTAAAATTTGCGTCAGTTCTGGCTTTAACTGTTTGGCCTTTTCAGTTAACTGGGTCTTGTTATCAATTTTTATAAGTAAGGGATCAGCGAAAATACCCCGTAACTTAGCTAAATTTTTACTCATTGCAGACTGGGTAATAAACTGTCGCTGTGCCGCCGCAGTCACCTGTTGCTCTTGCAGCAGGCACTGTAAACTCAGTAATAAATTTAAGTTAATGCGTTGCAGATTAATCATTTAGTTTTAGTCTTAAATCTGCATTCCCTTCCCGATAATCCATGGTGACTTTAAAACCACAATATTTCGCTAAATTAATCATGCCGCTGTTGGTTGGCATGGTAAAGCCAACCATATTTTTGAACCCAAGCTCACGACAGAAGTCAATTATCTTCAACATCAGCGCCTTGCCTAACCCCTGACCTTTAAGATCTGAACGTACTGAAATGGCAAACTCGACTTCATTCATATCCCTATCAAAAATAGCCCGCACGACACCGAGCGTTTCCGGCTGCCCAGAGGGATTTTTAGCACTGGCAATAAAGGCCATTTCACGTTCATAATCAATCTGCGTTAACATCGCCATTTCAAAATGTGTGAACTTAGATCGTGCACCAAAATAACGTCTGTAACGATCGTCTGAAGTCAATGAAGAATCGAAAGCCTGATGCTGAGGTTCATCTTCATGCCGGATCGGTCGAAGCAGCACATGTTGACCATTTTTCATCGTGTAGATGCTTTCTAACTCTTTGGGATAAGGTAAAATGGCCAGCTTCTGCTTCGATTTTTTATCGCGTAGCGTGACCACTATATTGTTAATGTTATAACTGCTCAGCCCAAGTTCAAGGGGATCGATCAAGATAGATTTGATCATAGGAAAATCAATAATCATTTGTGATAAACGGGTTAAGATCTCACACAAATCGACCATATTTAGCCGAACCGATAAGCTGCGTTCGCGGATAAAACCAAGCTTGATTGAGCCCACAACCAAATAACGGGACAACGCCATATTTAATGGTGGTAAAGCCACGCCAGCATCCTGTTCGATATCCCACTTACCGCCTGCTTCTCCCAAGCAGATGATAGGGCCAAATGCGGCATCATCCAAGATTTCGATACGTAATTTATTCACCTGGTCTGATGCCAGTGTTGCATTAGGAAAAATGCCGTAGGCGCTGAGTAATAAATTCACCCCTTTTTCATTCACCTCATCCGCCCCTTTACGTAATGCTTTATCCAGCATCAACTTAACCTCGGCAATACTGCCGGGGTTAAGATCGACTAACGTCTCGGGTGTTTGAATAAGCTGTTTTTGGTGGCGCCTGAACTTAACGATATAATCAAACGCTTTAACTGCAACTTCAGGCGTACCATATGAAGGGATGCCCGCTTTAGTCAGCACTTGTCTGGCCACCCGACCATTTGCTTCCCCCATCCATGAGGTTAAAATAATGGGTCCTTTAAGTTTATTTTTAGATAATAACGGGATCAATTTTTGCGCAGTAATATGGCACGCTTCTGTCACCTGTGGTGCGTGAATAATTAATAATGCGTCAAATGTGGCATCTTCAAGCACGATTTCAATAATTTTTTGGTAAGCATCAGCATCAACCCCACCAAGGATATTGATTGGGTTCATGGTGACAATTTTACCCGGTAAGGCTTTTAATAGTTTTTGTTCGGTCTCGTAACTTAACTCGGCCAGTTTGCAACCGGACTTGATCAACTCGTCAACAGCCATATTCGCCAGCGACGCGCCATTTGAAATAATCAGCATTCTGTTACCACGAATGGAACGCTTGATCGTCGCAATTGTTTTGATTGCAGAAAGCAACTCAAACGTATCGTTAACTCGGAGCATCCCAGATCGCTGAAATGCCGCACTATAAGCCGCATCATAAGACAATTCAGTGCCACTGTATTGCCGAGCGATGGTAGCAGCCTCCACGCTTTTTCCAGCGCGTACCACAACAATCGGTTTTTTAAATGCAGCAGCTCGGGCTGCAGACATAAAACGCCGAGTATCAATGATATTATCCACATACAGCGCGATCGACTTGGTGAAGCGATCGCGGCTTAGATAATCAATAAGATCGGCAAAATTGATATCAATACGATTACCAATAGAAATAAAGCAAGAGAATCCCACGCCGCGCGTTTCAGCCCAATCTACCATGGCAGCTGCAAATGCAGCAGACTGTGAGATCACGGCAACGTCGCCTTGCGGCGGTGCAACATGTGCCACACTGACATTTAAATTAATACGAGGATTTAATATTCCTAAACTACTCGGGCCAAGTACCCGAATATTATATTTTGCTGCGAGATGGCGGATCTTGTCCCAAATATCCCCATTTCCCTGATAAGGCTCATCAGTAAAAATAATCACTGCTTTACAGCCTATCTCACCAAGCTCTTTGATGATTTTGACGACAAAACGGATCGGGGTACAAATCGCAGCGAGATCGGGAACAACGGGTAACTCACTCGGTTTTTTATACGCTAATATCCCACAAACATTATTCACTTTTAATGATATCGGCATAACCGGACCATTGAACTTACTGGCCAGTAAATTCTTAACCACCCAGTAGCCAATACTTTCGGTACTGTTTTTAGCGCCAATGACGGCAATTGACGTCGGTTCTAATAATGCTTTTATATTAAATTGGGACATAGTGTTAAGACCGCCTGTTAGAGACTACGTTGCCTGTAGGGTAATGCTTTTTTGACAAAATTACGCGCCACCGCTGCAATTTGATTCCATTTTCCCATTACTTTTTTTTGTGTTTCCGTTTCTAGGATTAACGCCGCCTGTTCGGTGGCAACCCACGTTTCATTGAGCAAAGATTTGGCCGCAACAACGGCATCGGGGGAACGGATTTTTAGGCTATCAACAAAAGTCAGCGCCGCAGTCATCGGATCATCACAAACATGTGTAACCAGACCATACTCGGCGGCTTCCAAACCGGTAAACTTACGGCCAGTCATGGTAAGCTCTTTGGCAATGTCAATGCGCGTTAATTCACGCATTGTTACCATACCACTCATGTCTGGAATAAGTCCCCATTTAATTTCCATAACAGAGAATTCACAATCTGGGGTGCTATATCGAAAATCGGCACCCAGCGCAATTTGCAGGCCACCGCCAAAACAAACCCCATGAGTCACTGCAATAACAGGCACTGGTATCTGACGCCAGAGATAGCCAACTTTCTGAGCTAGATTAGCTAATTCACCTTCTTCACGTTTGAGTAATTTACCTGGGTTGAGGGGATTTTTAATGATGCCTTTGACATCAAGACCTGCACAAAACACCTTACCATCGCCCTGCACTATAACAGCACGAATAGATTTATTTGTCGCTAGCTGCGATGCAGTTTCATCTAGCGCCTTAAACATATCCATGTCCAGGGCGTTATATTTACTGCCTCGATTTAAAGTAACAATGGCTACTTCATCCTTGATTGCAACAGTAATTCTTTGTGCGTTGTCTTGCGCTAATGTTTGATTTTCTTGCATCTGTACATTCCTTTGTATTGTGGTTAAACGTGTGATTCGTTATATGGCTGATAATTATCAGCCATATAACGAGATCGCCTTACAAAGATAGTAGAGTAAAGTGCATGAATAGTGAATAACTCACCTCAAATTTTTTCATCTTCCTAGAGTAAATTCGTCAACCAGTGCAGAGTACTGCTCCTAACAAGTACCTATTTTAACAAGTACCTATGTAAACAAATACCTATTTAAACAAGTATCTAGCTAGCAACGGTCTGTATTAACAGGCACCAACCAACTAGAACCAAATCATAGTCTGTGCTACAACCCCAAATTGATGAGAACCACCATAACTTGCCGCAAGATCAAAGCGGAAGATATTAAAGGGCGAGAAGCCAATCCCCCCTGTAACAACTTGTTTTTTATTGCCCTGCAAATCTTTGGTATAGCCTGCTCGCAGCTGCATCGCAGACGGCAAGCTAATTTCACCGCCTATTTTTAGCATCTGGGTATCATCAAAGTTATCGCTGACACCCGTTAAACTCTCGATATTATCGTAACGTTTGGCCGCATTCACATCCAGGTCAATGCCCACCGTTGCATATTCATTACTCCAGCTTAATCCGGTAGTAAGCACAGGATTTATATTGTAACTTGCCGTTGAATCATTCATCGGTTCTAAATCAATTTCCTGCGGCATCACATTTTTAATTGCAGCGCCAGCATTCAACCCATACTTCAGGCCGACCTCGATGCCCAGATCAAGGTTGAATCCTTTATCATCACTGCTGGCGCCATCTTTGTATTCGCCGGGGTCAAAATTATCAACGGTTTCAGTGTAGTTATAAGTAGATAACAAGTAATATTTAGGAGAGAAGCCAACATGTATACCACCATACCGCGTATCAAATTTACGCGCGAAAGTCATCCCCAATTCAGTAACAGAAACGGCATACACACTCATTTTAGAGTTTATATCGGTATCGCCGGATTTTATGTCATCACTTAATATATCGGAAAACAGGAATGCATCCGCATAACCCTTGATAAACATATTGGTCGAATAATAGCGGGTCGGCACAGAGGCTACCGCCCCGAAACCCATTTCAGAATACGCTTTATCACCAGAAACCTGTGTCAACGCCGCCTGCACAGCTAACACATCGGCAGGGTTGGGGGTTGTCAGATCGGCTTTATCTATCACATCATACAAATCGGTCGCATCATTGAACAAGTCATTCGGATCATCAACCTGAATGCCCAACGTCGGAGCTAGCAGCCCAAAGTCATCGCGGACATCATGCTTTGCAGCCATGGCAGGGTTATGAAAGGAGGCGGTAACGTAATCCGCTGTTGTTACTCCGATGCCTCCCATGGCGTAGGAACGGGCATCAAATTCCGTGGCAGCTAACTGAAAACAGGCGCCAGTGATGACGAGTGTCAGCGGGAGCAGTAATGACGTTGATAGTTGAACCTTCATCGGATCATTAATCCTTATAATGTGTATATACCCAAACTACTTCAAGGTTAAAGGTGCCAATGAGAACCCGGCGTATTAACGTGGCTTTGGTATAAAGCGATAAAATATGCATAAACGATAGAATGTATACATTTAATATCGTCACTCTGATGAACAACTTTAATTAAATGTGGTAAGTATGCTCAAAT
>JBLHPA010000055.1:0-17593 GCA_047628235.1 Moritella sp. | reverse complement strand
AACTATTAACTCGCAACTACTTATTATTTAACTATGCACATTTAAGTATCCCTCCCTTAAATGCCCATAGTTAAGTATCAATAGCCACATTTCAATATACTAAATTTTCAATGTTATGCAGGGACCGGCAGATGAAAAAAATTGCTTTAATTTTAACTTCCATTTTAATGATGAGCAGTTCAATTATGGCTGCAACCACTATAACTGCAACTAATTTACCTGCAATAAAACTCTCTGGTATTACCGTTCCTAATAACATCACCCTGCAAGGTGAAGCATTAACCCTTAATGGTGCAGGTGTGCGCTGCAGATTATTTATCGACCTGTATGTCGGTTCATTGTATACATCAGAAAAAATTACCCAGGGCAAAGCCGTTCTTGCCAGCGATGAACCTGCCGCTATCCGCTTAAATATTACCTCAAAAATTATTACTTCAAAAACAATGTCCAAAGGCATGCGTGAAGGTTTTGAACAGGCCACCGC
This sequence comes from Moritella sp., assembly GCA_047628235.1. Lineage (GTDB taxonomy): Bacteria > Pseudomonadota > Gammaproteobacteria > Enterobacterales > Moritellaceae > Moritella. The sequence goes on along the minus strand of JBLHPA010000055.1, from coordinate 17,109 downwards.
TGATAAATCCCACAAATTAGATGCCAAAATTGATGATTTTATTCGTACGTTTGCCGAACCTATCCATAAAGGGGATCAATTCACCCTACTGAGCATACCCGGCGAAGGGCTTATCGGTTATAAAAATGGCGAGTTCCTGTCTATCACTGCAGGTGAAGCATTCAGAAAGACCGTATTAGCTATCTGGTTAGGTGACAATCCCGCCGATAACAGTCTAAAAAAAGACATGTTAAACGACTAACCTAACGCACCGAATGTGGTATGAACTGATGTAAAGAACAAGCATGATGCAGCTACGGCTAATGGATAACCAAGCTGCCGCAACACCCTATCAAACGTATAACGCCCTAGTTATTGCGTTAAAAAAAGGATTAAAATATGACTCCACTTTCCCTCTGGCGTGGCGCTTTTCTGCCCAAGCAAAATGATTGGGACGAAAATCAACTTCAGCACATTGACTTAATACTCTTTTTTACCCTGCTTTCGTTTGCCACCGGTATTTACAGTTTTACCAAATGGTATAAGCTCGATCACCAAGCACTTATCTTAACCGCCCTCATTTTAATCGTTTCTGAACTTGTGGCAGGTTTGGCATTACGTCTTTTCAAATCACCGACCTTAGCCTTACACATTGGTTTTTTCGGCATGACCCTTAATGCATTAAACCTTATCTATCAAACCGGTGGCGTAGCGGTTTCCGCGCAAGCGTTCTGGATCCCCCTGCTCATTGTGGCCTTTTTCTTGGCGGCCAAACCAACGATGGCTATCTGCTGGAGCGCTATCGTTATGGCGGGCTCCGCCTGGATGATCAGCCAATACCTATCCGGCGCCGCGTTGCCTGAACTGTTGTTATCACCATCTGACATTGTGAAAGAAACCTGGTCTGGCCTGATGGTACCCATGGTGATCATCTGCATTGCTCAGGCTTATACCGCTAAGCAACGAGAAAAATCCATATTAGCCGCACAGGCAGCACAACAAGACAGCAAGACGGCAGCGGAAAAATCCCAACAAGAAGAACAGCACCTCACCCGCGTATTGGAACGAGCGACCGATAACGCCGAGCAGTTGACCGCTGTTTCCGAGCAGTTAGAGCAACAGTCCAGTGAACTGCACCGCCAGGTAGATGACCTTAATATTAACTGTGAATCTCAGGCAAGTGCCACAGAACAGATGAATAGTCGCCTCGGACAGATGACGGTCGATTTTCAGCAGTCGGAACAATTTGTCAAAGAGCTGAAAAATCGCAGTGAAGTGATTAATGACCAGGCGCAAAAAAGTGCGGCCTCGTTAATTGCCTCAACCGATGCCATCAGTAATATTCTCGAAAGCAATAAAGAGATTGTCGTGGTTGCAGATCTGATCACCTCGGTCGCAGAACAAACCAATTTACTGGCATTAAATGCCGCCATCGAAGCCGCAAGAGCCGGTGAGCAGGGACGCGGTTTTGCCGTTGTGGCAGATCAAGTACGCGAGCTATCTGCAAAAAGTAATCAGTCTGCGGTAGAGATCCGAAAATTACTGGATAAAAGCCGAAAAGAGGTCGGCCAGGGTCAAGTGGTGATCCAGGATACCGCCGCCGAGCTGTCCGGCATCATAGAACAGGTAGGCAGCACATTAGCCGATGTGAATAAACTTGCTGATATCATGGGCGATCAGGTCGGCGTATTACAAGAGTTGAACCAGGCCAGTAACGATGTAGCACACTGTGTGGTGCAGACAAATCAAGTGTCAGATTCAGTGGCAACCCAAGGGGCACAACTATCGCAGCAAGTGGTGGTACTGAAAACCCTGGCAGATGATTTAAGTGCAGTGATGGTACGGCGTCACTAATTTAAGTGAAATGAAGACAAATACTTAAGCTTATCTTTAAGCCGAAATCAACAAGCCCCACAAACATGAGGCTTTTTATTACCCGCAGTACGTTTCAAACGAAAGCAAGATGAGATTCATTAGCACCACGGTAGTAACACGCCCTAAATCAGATAAGTAAATTAACACTTTACTCTATGCAGATATATGTATAAAAAGGTAAGATAAGCCACTGTCATAATTTATTCAGGATCACTAAGGTTAACTATCAATGCCGCATAATCCATATGAATTAGCCATCAAGGGCTACGTGCTAAAACTTATTTTAGGGCAATTATTACTCATTCTCGTTGTTGTTTCTGCCACCTATCTCGGATCAGATCATCGTTCTGCCCGTTCAGCGGCATTGGGAGGGATGATATTTTTAGTACCACAATATATCTTTACCCGGATCTCGTTTTTATATGTCGGTACGACAAAAATAATCCAGACAAGTACCGCAATGATCATCGGGCATATCTGCAAATTTGCACTTATTTTCATTCTGTTCAGTGCCATATTGCCATTACCCGGCATTCAACATTTTAATCTTTTTATCACCTTCGTCATTCTCATGTTTTCACAAATTTTCAGTTTACTTCGCCCCCTACCCAAGGCTGGCGCTGACAAGTAAAAAAGGTGTTCGTCACCGAACACCCTCTTTATCTATTTCTATTTCTATTTCAAATGCTGTTTTAAATTCGAAACCAGTATTATAACGTCGGTAATAACGCCAATTTTATCGCCCTGTTATAGGGACGTAACAAGTAACGATTGTGCCGTTTAACCAAAGACCGAGTAGCCGATTCAAACACCAGATAACCATGGGCAAACATTTTATCGATAAACGCCTGATCGCCATGCCTGATATATACTGAAAGCGGACTTTCCAGCACCCCGTCTGTATCAGAAAATGCCTTGTCATAAACCTCTGCACAAATGACCAGCGAATTTTCTCCACTCGAGCTCAATTTGAATTTTGGCGTAACCACAGTGTCAGTCTCTATTAACCAACCCGCCGCATCAAGCTCACTTAAAATATCTTCCAGTACAAACTGAGTCAGATTCTTGTATTCCAGCTCGCAAATCTGGCAATAAACACGCTCAATATTTTCAAACCGTTGTTTAAATTCTGCTTTCGGCCCCAGTGTTCGACTTTCTTGTAACCACAAAGTTAAATCCGTTACCAGGCAACGATCAAAGCGTTTTTCTTTCCGCGATGTAATTATCCAGTTACCCAAAAAATGGGTTTCTGACAAGGGGTTATTTAAACTGCGCTTTTGTTGTTGCGCTTCGGTCAGTGCTGCCAACCCGGTTCGCACCAAATTCAGCATATGTGTATTATATGAAACTTCAGTTTCAGTCATGGTGTTTCCCATTATTCTGACGCAGAAAACAGCGTGGTTAGCACTACATCATTCAGGCCTGCGTGCACAATATATGCGCCAAAACCTATCGGTAAAATCACATAAACAAGGGAATAAATAGTAAGACCCACTGGTCGACCCAACGCATTAGTCATAAAACTCAGGCGAGCTCGCTGATGTTTGGCTCTCGCACGGCTAAGTAGAATATAACTCCCGTGACACAGCATAAACAGGCCAAGCGCCAATGTATAATAATTCATCCAATTACCTTATTAACCATAAATCCAAATAACAGTATTAGATCCTATCAAGAATGCAGATTATCGCAACGAACTTTTTTGCTATTGAAATGTGACATTTTCGTGATAACTGCAAATCTAATCCCCGCTATAGTTATACCCATGACCATTCAAGATGCAGAAATCAGCAAGTCGAGAGGTGACCAGATTCAAGGCATGAAGTTGATGATCTCGTTATTCTAATCAAAACTTCATAACACCGAAGGTGGTTACCTCTCGCCTTGCCCTGCGGGAGACCAGCTTGAAAACCAGCACTGCGTTGCAATATTTGAAAAGGGAATAACCATTTTCTGCATACTGCGCCTTATTCTGGTGTTCAATCTGGCCTCTGAGTTAGCATTTTGAATGCTCATGGGTATATAGAAAGCACCAACTAAAGGCTTGCTAACTATACTAAACGTAAGCGGGAGAAAGAATCATGCAACATGCCATTAAATTATTCGTTATCAGTAGCCTACTATTGTCTTTTAGTAGTTTTGCTAAGTCACCTATCTATACCGGTTTTTTCAGCAATCAAGCGGTTAGCGGGTATGACACCGTAGCCTATTTTACGCAGGCAAAGCCCGTTCAGGGCAGGAAAAAATTCAGTTATAAATATAAAGGTGAAAATTGGTACTTCAGTAATAACCAGCACCTGATTTTATTTAAGGCCGATCCTGAAAAATATGCACCACAATATGGCGGTTATTGTGCTTATGCAATAGCACAGAATGACACCGTCTCAGCCGATCCGGAGCAGTGGACAATCGTGAACGGCAAGCTCTACCTTAACTATAACGCTGAAATTAAATATAAATGGTTAAAAAACAAGACCAAGTTTATACAGCAGGCAGACCAAAACTGGCCTGACGTGCTCAATTAAACATCATTAAAAGGATATTAACATGTTAACCAAAAAACGAATTTATGGGGTTGCAAGCTGGCTGATTGTCATCTGGATAAGTAAGGTCTTTTTAACCTCTATCCCTTATAAATTTACTGCACATCCAGATACCGTGCACATATTTTCCACCATTGGCGCCTGGATGACCAATACTCTCTCACCGGCGTTGGGCAATTTTTTCTCCGAATACGGGGCGATTGTGGTTGGCAGTGCAGAGTTAATCACTAGCCTTGTGCTGCTAAGCCCGCTGGTATTCTTTTTGAAGGCAAAGGTTACAGGCCAAAACAATCCCGCTATACGCGCTAAATTACACGCGATTGGTGGGCTGGTTGCATCAGGCATTATGGCTGGCGCAGTGTTCTTTCACCTCTTCACTCCGCTTGGTGTTGAAGTGATCCATGAAGGAAAAAGTGATGGAGGTTCGTTATTTATGGCTGCCTTTTCCATCTTAATTTTAGGATTTGTTTTATTTATTGTTAACTTTAAGCTAACCAGAGCCGAGTGATAATATGCTGATACGATGTTTATTAATATTGCATTATTTACTATTTTGCTGCCGCTATTTAACCATTCCATGGCGCTACTTTCAGCTCAATGCAAACTACTTTAATAATCACAAAAAGATCTTCTCAAAGCAGGATCTCGATGCCATAACACCCGTAGAGTGGCGGTTAACACAATATATAGACACACCCGACATTCAGCCTGCGCGATATCCTGTGTTTGCCAAACCAGAGTGGGGGCAAAACTCCGCAGGAGTAAGTTGCATCCGGAACGCGACAGCGCTTAACCTATTACGTGAAAGTGCCAGCTACAAGGCACAAAACTACCTGATCCAGGAGGCCGCGACAGGGTGCATAGAATTTGAAGTTTTTATTGTTAAACATCCGCACCAGCAGAGTCAGTATGCGGTAATGTCAATCACCCAGGTGCTGAATAACAGTGCCGATAAATACCCGGTGAATGGCATATACAACAAAGACACTCACTATCAGGATATCACGCAACAAATTAAGCCAGAGACTAAAGACAAGTTATGGCAAGAATTAACCCGCATGGGCGACTTTGCCATTGCCAGATACAGCCTAAAAGCAGACTCACTCGCGGCCCTGACGCAACTGCAATTTAAGTTAGTGGAAGTCAACCTGTTTGTCCCCATGCCACTGAGTCTACTGAGTCATAATTTAACCGCCAAACAAAAGTACCATTTACTGTGTGCCTGCACCCATAACCTTGCACAATTAGCGCAACAGCTTAATGGCAAGAAGGTAACTCAAGGTATTTTTTTCAATAAAATAATCGCCAGCCAGCGAGGAAAAACCAAAAGGATATTTAGTCGAAATGAAAATACTAAAACAACTCATTTACAAGTGGATCAGTAGCAAATTCATGGATGGCTGCAGCAATTATAACAGCCTGGAAGTACGCCGTGGCTGCCGCTCTAAAAAACAGGCCAGAGCGCAGTTTGCACAAGGGAATATTCCCCATGCGCAAGGCACGGTTTTTTTCAATCCATTTACCGCCATCAAGTTTGCGCGACAACATGGTTTTCCTTTAGTGGTAAAACCCAATGTCAGCGGATTTTCTCGCGGTAGCCATTTCCCCATCACCAATTACCCGCAATTGTGGAAGGCTATCGCACTGGCTAAACTTTGGTGGCCAACGACAGTCGTCGAACAATATCTGCAAGGTAAAAACTATCGTGTGGTGGTGACCAAGGCCGGGGTTATTTCAGTACTGCAACGCTACCCCGCATTTATTACCGGCGATGGCCGCCATTCTATCGCCCGTTTAATCGATAAAGAGAATAACATGCGGGAGGCTATGGGGCTTTATCCCTGTAACAAGCCTATTTCCCAAGGTAAGCAAACGATCAACTACCTCGCAAAACAACGATTAACATTAGCGTCGGTTCCCCAAAACAAGCAACACGTAGAGTTGTTTTACCGTATATCATTAGCGCCTGGCGGCGTTGTAGAAACCATCCAGCGACATTTAATACCCGCGCATAACAAGCAATTATTTGCCCAGGTTTTAACCCTGTTTGATGCCGAGATATTAGGGATAGACGTGATTATGGAACAAGGCATTGAACATGATTATCGTGAGCAAAAACTTATTTTTCTGGAAGTTAACTCGCGTCCTTATTTAAAAATGCACAGTTATCCACGTTATGGTCAAGCCGATGACCTGTCCGCTGAACTTGACCTGATAGCGGCAACAGCCAATCAGCATGCAGATATTTTTTAATGATACGCGCCTTTCCTAAGCTGGCACCCACCAGCTTTTTCACCCTATTTTCAGCCCTACACAGCTTTATTATCGGCCTACTGCCCTTTTATTTACCTATTCTAATTTGGCAGCAGAACGCACAGTTGGCACTATTAACAGAATTCATTGCATGGACTGGCATTGGTTTTGTCATTGCATTATTTGGCTGGCATAAGCTCTTTTCTCTGGGCTATTGGCGCAGCTTGATCATGCTGTCTTTTATATTTGAACTTAGCCTCATTTACCTTGCCGTATTTCACCTGGATACTATTAACCTAAATACTGTTAACTTGCTGTTTTTTGGTATCTTAAATGGTCTGTTTAACTGCAGTTATTGGATGTTACAGCGCGTCCTATTTAATGCGCTGAGCGACACAAAAAACAGTGGCCGGTTATTTGGCAATTTACAGCTCATTCTGGGGTTAAGCTTGAAATTAGGGATCTTGCTCGGTGGCTACTTTATGCAGCTACAACCGGAATTAATCTTTTTATTAAGTCTCGTCATTGCCGTTTGGTTTTGTGCCATGAGCTTGAGCTCACTAACCGCGCAGCAATTTAGCGCGCTAACGACTCATGACAAAACAGACAACAACAAAACACCTGTCCACCAGCTGCAAGTTAACACGAAGCTTAGCGTGCGGGACAAAATCGTCTTTATCGTGGACGGCCCCTTCCTTTATTTAGAAAGTTATCTGTGGATATTGAGTATTTTTCACCTGAGCAATAATGATACGGGGCAATTTAGTCTGACGATCATTGCACTGTCAGTAGCCTTGGGTATTATCTTTTATTTCATTAAAAATACCATCGACAAGCAATCACAATATCGCCTGTACCAGATCGCAACAGTGCTTTATATCTGTGGCTGGGTATTACGGGGTTGGGTGACGCCCCAGTGGAGTGGATTGGCAATAAGCTTGACATTACTCAGCGTGGCCTTTGTGACAGCCCTGTTTCGGCTCTATTTCAACAAACGGTTTTTTGATAAAGCAAAACAACAGGCAAGTTATCACTATTTGTTCAGTAAAAGCATGTACTCACAAATAGGTGTCTGCCTGTTCTTTGCCTTGCTAACCTTAGCCCTGCGCCACAACCACATCACGTTAAGCGCGATCTATTGGTTAATACTGCCAATGACATTGGTATATATGCTGTACCAGCAATATGTCGAACAAGGGAACGGCAATCTTCCACGGCACAATGCAGAACCCAACGAGGATCCCGCACCTTAACGCTAGATAACCTCAACATAGGCTTCACGCTGTGGATACAGCGCAAAAGACTGATTTTGATTTGAGGAACACGGGCAACCCGAAATATAACTCATGGTAAGCTGTTTATGCGTCGCAACAAGATGGGTAAAACTCACGGTATGGGCATCATCCCTGTGCATACAAACTGACAGATAAGAAGGGCTCGGTTCATGGCTGGCATGGAAACGCGTTAATGCAAGACTATTTTTATCGGTGAGGCAGCGTTGATTCGTCAGGGCGATGATATTATCTGCCGATGAATTGTCTACCGATGAATGGTCTGCCAAGGAATTACCCGTCAATAATTCAGGATTCTGCGGTGGTAAATGCTGTGTTGGGCTCGACTCAGCAAGGTCATCATTACAGCCATCGCCGGTGAAAATAACCTGGTGTTGCGATAGTATCGTGTCATGATGATCTTCACGATAATTGGTGACTTCGGCTAGCGCCACTGATGACGACACCATAGGAGATTCCGCAGCCAAGTTGGTCAGCACTTTACCATCCCAACGCACCGCATAAACAGCGCCGGAATGGGCGGTTAAATGGCTCGGAAAAACCAACAGGGTAAATGCGGCATAGCGACACAGCGATAGCGTTTGTAATACATGGCGTATTTTCGCCAAAGACGTATAGCTGACCAGAGATTTAACCAATAACCCGCGGCTAATAAGATCCTTACCTGTCGGTTTATCTTGATAATAATTGAGTAAACAAACAGACAATCCAGCCTGATTCATCGCAATCCAACTGCCACCACCAACAGGATCAACGGGCATTAAGTATTTAATACCTTGATCATTAAAATATTTTGGGGAATAAGCAAGCGCTCGCCCCTTTTGTTCATCACGATTAAAGAACACTTGATAACCATCATTTGCCAACAACCAACTTACTGTACACATGAATTGTCATTCCTTAATGCAGTGAGCGTTGCAGGAGCAAGCCCCATGTTCTCCGGTGCCTGAAAGTCACATAGCTTAGCGGTCACATTCATCAGTGCATAATGGTGGATGGCATGAGAACTGACAAACACAAGTTCACGCAATAATGACGTTTTAATTTGCGTAGTAAGGGTATTGACGACAGAAACCGCTGTCGAGATTATGATTGTTTTGTTCATATGATCAGGCTGTAAACTTAACAGCCAAGTCTTAATCTGCTTAAGTTCCACCAAACCGGTGCGACGACAAGATTCCACTAACGCGCCCCGCCGCCGAACGTCATAATCAACGATGATCTTTTCTGAACCACGCTTTAGGGCAAGGTAAAGATCAAGTACATGCCGTAAATGTTCGCCAATAGAACTCTCGACATAAGGCCTAGCCCGCATACAATACTGTTCATTCGTCATCAACGTCAGTAGTGTAATCCCCTGCTCTAAACCTTCTATATTACCTTGGATCACCGTATTGAAGTGGTCCACAGAATCAACAGTCACCATCATGACGTCCTTTATAAATGCCGCTCAATTTAATTAAAGCATACATTAAATGCTAGGTTTAACTTATCACGAAAAAATCACAAATTACGTAAGAAAGAGTGTCATTTTGCCTACTTAGGCGGTTTTTTTATCTCCATAAAGAGCAAGACATTGATCTATTTGCTCCTCATTAGAAGTAACGGCTTAAATTATTACTCATTTAGGTAACATTTATGATAAATTAGCAGGCGATATCAAATAAATTAAATTGATGAGACATACCATGTTAAATGATTTTTTAAATAAACTGGCGGCGCAGCCAACCAGCATTCAGTTCGAAGATGTCATTGCAGTAATTGATGCAACCTATGACTTCACCCCCACTCAATTTTATAATGGCTACCTAGTAAATGAAGCAAATGAAAACGCGGCCTCATGCAAACTGTTTGCCCTAGGCCGCTTAAATAAATTCACTAAACAACAAATGCTGCATTGTTTTGGTAACTACTACCGTGATGATGTTTTGAATAACCCGACTGCTGATGATCATGCAAATATTCGCTATTTCATGCGCACTGGCTGGTCAGGTATCCAATTTGAAACGTTACCACTGAAACTAAAATAACGTTACCTGAGTAACGCGGATTTGAGACAGAGATAAGTTAAGCAATTTCTTTCTCTGCTCAAATATTTCTTTCTCTTCTTCGATTCTTTTTCTATAATCTTCTTTTCTCTTCAGTCTTCCTATTCTTTAAATCAACCCGTTAAACCTAACCAGCAGCATGCTTGTAAATTATCTTAACGCGTTATACTTAGGGTAGCTTAGTACGTTTATTTGTTCCTACTTTGGCGATCCGCTAATTAAGGAGTTGATATGCATATCCATCTAAATGGTTTTGACTTTGAATTTTCTCAGCAAATCATCTCATCTTTTATCAATAGTAAAGATTATCAGGATCTGTCTTCTGATATTGCGGGTATCCATCTGGCCGATATTTACCAGCAAATGATCTATTCAGGGATCGACAAAACAGAACTAATCAAAGCAATGCTGAACTATCATATCAGTACCTTGCACGAAGAAGGTATCAGTGTTGATGAGATAAAAAAAACGGCCTATCAAGATGTAAATGTTAGCTTTTTAATCGATGTGAAAAGCGATAGATTTGCCCGGTTTGTGAATTTCAAAGATAAAATTGCTGAAGATACTGTCACCATTAACTTCCGTAATTTTAATGAGCCGCTTAAACTCACCTACTCAGAATTAATGCAGCTTGAAGAATCTTATCGAGACTATACCAACGAGCAACTATTGCTCATTTTTTTGGAAACATTCAGAACGGTGATGGACGCACACGGCATGAGCCACAGAAGACCCCATTATGCTACGCTCACCAGCACCGGGTTACTGCTATTTGTAGATCAGATTAATATCTTAGATGCGATCCAATTTAAAGAAATTGAATTTGAACTCAATACCGACAGGCTCTTATTAAATTTACCCGCAGGTCTCGACACCGCCCTTTTTGAACTTGAATTAAACGCCAACGATTAACGACTTAGCCTAATATTTTGTCGGTGTTGGCTTAACTCCCGCATGATCTTTCAAATGACCAAGCATCAGCATTTATTTACCGCTGACGGGATCATCTTATTGCAAAATCAATTGGTCTGTTTTTGCCGCGCAAATAAAGTCATTTTGGTGCAAGCCGTTAATATGATGAGACCACCAGGTCACAGTCACTTTACCCCATTCAGTCAGCAGTGCGGGATGGTGCCCTTCCTGCTCTGCCATTTGGCCGACATGGTTGGTAAAAGACAATGCCTGAGTAAAGTTTTTAAACTTAAAGACCCGCTCCAATTGCATGACATGATCACGCTCACACACGTTCCAGTCCGGGATTTCTTGGTGTAACTCGGCCAATTGTTGGTTTTCGATCTTTGCGCTATCGCTACGGCATGCGACACATTTTTTTTGGGATAATTGGTGGGTGAATTGAGACATGCTTAATGATTCCTTATCTAGGTCTGAAAGTTATGCCCAAGCTAGCCGCTGAGTCATAATTTTAAAGTCATTTGGGTATATGTCTTTAATAATAGCAATTCCATTTACGATAATGAGTTTAGCATGTATAGGCGATGGTTTAAGTCGTTAAATGTGTAGTTGGAAGCTCAGGTGATGGACTTGGAAAACAAAGCTGAGGCAGCTGGAAACAGAAGTGACCCAGCTGCATGTATTATATGCCCAAACCACTTCAAGATGCAGCGTTCAGCGAGAATCTTGCACCTTGAAGTGGCCTGGGTATAAACTTAATTTGGGTAGATGAACACGCCTCGTACCGGATAGTGATCTGACAGGTTCCATTTACCCCAAAGATCGTCTTTTGTGGAGCGCGGTACAAATACCTCTTGATAAGCGGAGGTTGGTTGTAAATTGTCGTTGCCAATCAACGTATAATCCAAATATTCAATGTAAGGTTTTTCAGCCCAAAAGTTGGTATTTGAGTCATATGTCAAGGTGTGGCCTCTATTCTCAGGCTCTGTCGCTGACAAAATAGTTTCCATATAATCACGGTCTGCTGGCAAGCCAATCTTATTGATATTAAAATCGCCAGCCAAGATCACAGCTTCATCAGCCGGAATGTTCATGCCCTTGATAAAGTCGCGCATCTCTTGTAACTGCAGCAAACGACCTTCGCGGCTTTCAACATCATCAAATGCTTGTGGGTGAGTCGCAAATATATGGTAAGGCTTACCCTGTTTATTGATCTTCATGTAAGTAACACCGCGCGTGATGATACACTGTGCTGCATTACAGGCATTAAATTTCAGATATTGTTTATCTTCAACTGGCCAGTGTGATAATACGCGAATGCCCGACGCGATTAGCCGACCGACTTCGAATATATCTTTACTTTGATATGGGTATTCAGTGGCAATATTGTTCAGCAGTTTTTTATCAATATTCTTATCTAGCACTTCAGTCAACACGAGTACATCATAACCGCTTAATACTTTCGGCATCTCTTTCATGCGCGTATTAATTTCCTGAGCACTGTATTCAGAACTAGCCCAAATATTGTAGCTAAGCAGGTTCAGTTGATTAGCGCCACCAAGCACAGGCTTAATATCTTCCTGCTGCAGCACATAACGCACTTTACCACCATCATCGAGATCATTTGCGCTAAAAGCCAGAGTATTTACATGGCCATTTAGCGTAGTTTGATAACGTTGGATTTCTGTATCTTGTTGCATACCAACAGTTAAATCACCCGCATTTGCACCAAAGCTAAACTGGTTATCGGCACTCTGCTGTAACAAGTTTATTTGGTAATTGGCACTGCTCAATTGAATATTAAGTTGATCATCAATACCAACATGACGATTAATATCGACTAAAGAAACAGTACTTTGCGGCAAAACTTGGGTTACATTCTGTTTAACATTTGCATCACCTGAAAGCGTCACCATCAGTGTATCAGGGGTGCTATTAGTAAACACAATTTCGGTATGTAATTCACTCGGCGGAGCTGACATCGCAAACAAAGAGCCACTAAATAGCAGTAGTCCAAGTGATGTCGTACACTTTCTTACCATAATAATAAACCTTATAAAAATAATAATGTTGTTAGAATATTTAGCCTGGTGCAGAGGTAATTTAATTTTCACCAGGCAATAACAACGCACTTTAAACATGCAGGATATTATCGCAATTAAATTAAGCACTAATACCGCATTAAAAAGTAATTATATGATCCAGGTCGATCAATTACTCTAACCCGTAAAGCGCGTGCAGAATTAAATACCTAAAACAGGACGCTCAGTCACAGGGCTGGCGTAAATAAATCTGAATAACTGCCGAAGTTATTGTCATGATGACAAGAGTCATGACCCTTATTTAGGATCTCCAGGCTCTGGGAACAAGGGTTACTAAAACAACTTTTCGCTGAGGTAAATGCAACAAAAGAGAGGATCCGCTCGTTACCTGATGATCTGCCACAAACCAGTCCTGAAGTAGCCGACCTTTCCAGTTTATCTGAGAGTATTGGCTGAGTCCTCGATCTTATTAAGTCGATAGCAGGGCTATCTCAGCGTGAACCCAGCCGGTAGCACTGAACTTAAAATTGCTACAGCCGTCGAACAGCAGACCGTAGTATCGGATGAAATTGGCCATAACGTGACCTCAATTTGCGATATCACCAGCCAGAACTCCAGCATAGCGCATGAAAATGCCCAAGCCACCAGCGCGGTATCCGATCAAGCTAAATCCCTGGAACAAGCCATCGCCCTGTATAAGGTATATACCCAAACCATTTCAACATGCGAGATTCAGAGCTTTCTTTGGGCAAACAATTCAAGTGAAATATGCGAAGGAATGGTTTACCATTTCAAACATATTTTGCGATGAAGTGTACCGCCAAAGACGCTCCCGAAGGGCGAGTTTCATTGGCTTTTATACTGTTGCTGAGTCAGCAGCCACTGCTCAACAATGGGGTGCAACTGCTGACTGGCTATGTCATCCTTGATGGTAGAATTAAGCAGCCTGTCGGCATTTAATAGCACTGCAGGCGCAACAGTCTTGCCAGATTTTAATGCGATCTCCTTAACCAGACCAATCGCCACTAATTTCTCAGCGCAGAAAAATTTATGCTGATAATAAAAATATTTTTCATCCCAGCTTAATATCTCGGTGGTCATGTTAAATGCCTGGAATGGCCGTATAGGCTTTAAGTAAACAAAATCTTGAGCGGCTATCATCCGTAAACTATAACGCCCCGATAGCGCAAGTCGAGACTGATGCCAAATACCAAACCGACCCAGCTCCATAAAGCTAAATACCCGATAATTGGGCAGATGGTCGCGCCAACCCAGATCATGTAACCACACCCGAAAACGATCGCTACGTTTCTGTATTAACGCAACAGGTTTGCCTCTACGTGCACCGAAAATAATCATTATCATACGAAAAAATAAATTCATTCTGCCACCACACCATTAGGAACTAACTGAAATATCAATAATTTCATTGTTACAGTGTGTAGCAAAAATGTAAATAGTTTCCATCTGGTTTGTATGTCAGACGAAATGAACGCATCGAAGGACACATTGTTACGGCCACTTCTTTGATAAAAGTCCGACCGTCGAGGAGTTTGTTGAGAATGACGCGATTAAAACTCGGTTAATAGCGCTAGATGTCGATTTTGTGCAGGGTTATAATATCAGCGATTATTCAAAATACAGGCTAAATGTCAGCGCCAGATTATCCTTGCTAATGATTTTATCCTGATCTTTGATCCACACATAAGATAAACCAAGCGACATAGACTGATCGATAAAATATTTGCCGCCCAGTGCAAATGAAGTTGAATCGAGATAGTCGTATTTAACATCACTGTCGCTGAAATAATGACTTACATTAAAATCCAATTCAAGATCAGGCGTAGAAGAAATTTTGATCCCGGCCATAACCGACGGATAAAAATTCGAGTCACTCGATTTAGCCCCATTTTTGCTTATTTCAATTGAGCTTTGATTAAGGTGAGCGCCGGCATATAACTCCGTCATGTAATCGAATCTTGTTGACGTCATAAGTCCAGTACCCAAAATCTTAGCTTTGGCTCTCAGTTCAGGCTCAGAGGCTATATCATCGGTATGGTGGAAAAAACCAGTGACATAAAAATCCTCGGTGATCGCACGTTCACCACTAATCGCCCAATGCTCAGCACGATAAGTAACCTGTGCATTATTATGACTAAAAGGTTCAGCAAATATCATAGGGCTGGACACTAATAATGGGATGATGGCCAGAGCTGGAATCTTAGACATGTCTCTCTCTTTTCTTGTAACACAAGCTAATTAAATTAAGTTCATGGGAATATATCGGCCATACAACTGAAATACTTAACATTATTTCAACTTAATAGCTGAAATAACAACTGCTGAAGTTGGGATAGAGAATTCACCTGATAATCAGGAGTGATCCCATCCGGCACGTCGTCTCCACGAATGTTCAACCAACAAGTATCGATGCCCGCATTCATGCCGCCCTGAATATCTGAATGAGGGTTGTCCCCTACCATAAGTACTTTTTCTTTGACCGGATTTCCCATATGGCTCAAGGCATACTGAAAGATCCCGATATCCGGTTTGGCCACGCCTACTTGCTCAGAGATAACGAGAGGAAAAAACGTGTCCTTTAGTCCCGTACGCTCTAGACGAATACTTTGCAGCTCAGTAAAACCATTCGTAATGATCCCCATGTTTACCTTTCCGGTAAGGGAGTCGATCAATTCTTTGGCGCCCGGTAATAAACTGCATATATCAGCCATCGCCTGCATAAACGCACTATTGAGTTTTTGCGTCGTCACTGCGAGCTTGTCCGCCCAAGATTGAAAGCGAATATTTTGCAGCTGCAGCGCCGTTATTCGTCCTTCTTGGTAATCAACCCACAGCGGCTGGTTTACAGTTTGATAGTGACTGAAATCATGTTGAGTAAAATCAACATCGAAACGGGAAAACATCAGTTGCAGCCCTTTAAATGCGTCAAAATGAAACAGCGTTTCATCCGCATCAAACAGGATCCATTGGTATTTCATTTTTATATTTCTCCAACGGTTCATACGTTGTAATTGAATAAGGGGGCGATAACAGCAGGCTATATTAATCGATTTATGCCCAGCTTACAAAGGGAGACATATAATATATGATTGTTTTACAGCGCTATATAACGGTACCCACGACCATTAAAAATGCTAATTCAGAGAGCCGTTTGAACACCAGAATAAGGCGCAATAGGCAGAAAATGGTTATTCCCTTTTCAAATATTGCAACCCAGTACTGGTTTTTAAGATGCATGAGTAAGGATTAGGTTTAATATCGAGATGGCTTGCGTAACTTTTTTTAGGGGGGGAGGTGTAAAATTTAGAACAATAATTATTTAATAATAACGAGTAAAATAAACTTGCTAATAACATGGCACACTGTTATTGTTGCTGGAAGATTTATTAATACAATCCTCGAAATAAAAATCAGCGATTCATGCCTTACCTAGAAAACCTCTGTAAGCCACATTAAAAAATCCAATACACAAGCTAAATTATTGAACGACGAACTACAGCAAAATGATGCGTGCTGTAGCAAATATTATCAAGTCAACTTATAGTTATATATTAAAACTTATATATATGAAAAACTCTAGTTAGATTTCAGAAAATTATCGTCTATACGGTAGTGAAGCTTATTAAAAAATTACGCGCTAGCTAAAGCTGACGCATTTATAGTGAGTTTTATTATGACTATTACTTTTAATGGTACAAAGATCCAAATTATCCAACCGGTACACACGATTTCAGTTAACAAAAATCGTGTAACATTTACTGACTCGCAGGGCGACAAAGCAGCTCAATTTTCCAACGTCAGTGAACGCCGCAATTTTATTGATATGTTAGTAAGTGCTTAATATCAATAACATAAACTAATAACGTCTATGTAATCGCCTAGCATACAAAAATGCTGGGTGAACCACTCCCTACATACGCAAGCTATTTTAGCTGACTATAATCAAAGATTATCAATAAGAGGATTACTCGGGAAATAAAAAAGCCAGGTTAATAACCTGACTTACATATATAAAAGAGAGTCGACCAAACAACCATTCGCTTCCAAATCCGCAATACTTTTCTTACACTCACTTACTATCTTCACTTAATATATTTCCTTTTTGTCACATATATCCCTTACTTCACTTACTTCACTTACTTCA
>JBLHPA010000054.1:0-17612 GCA_047628235.1 Moritella sp. | reverse complement strand
CTACAGACGTAAAATACAGTTACTTAACTGGTTAGAAAGATCGTAAATAGAAGATGTTATGCGCATGGCACGAGATAAGAAGATGGGCTAATGAAAAAAGGTTAAGACTGATAGCGACAGAATAGGAACACATGAAGAAAAAATGAGAGCAAAAAAAAACAGGAGAGCGTTTCCGCTCTCCTGTTAATAAACTATACCGTGAATAAACTATACTTTGAATGCTTCGAACACACGCTCAATAGCAACAGAACCGGGATCTTTAACGCCGTCAAGGCTATCACTGTTGAGGTAAGATGAACGACCTGCTTTCGCTTCAACCATCGTTGCAGTACCTTCGGCACCAAGGCGTGCAGCTTCAATCGCAGCTTCAATACCATCTGTACCCCATGCTTCAAAAGCAGGATACATTGCATCAATCATAGTACGGTCGCCAGGTTTAGCACCACCGTATTTCATCATCTGTTCTAGACCCGCTTTCAACGCGTCAACCAGATTGCCATTGATGTTGTAATCATGACCCGCAGCAGTGAAGAAGATAGACAGTAATACACCTGATGAACCACCCATAACCGTTGCTAGCTGCTCACCGATCACATTCAACAATGCACCAGTATCATTCAATGGCAGATTATGTGCTTCAAGTTCAGATAACACTTTACGCGCACCCGCTGAGAATGTTGAACCAGTGTCACCGTCACCCACTAATGAATCAAGGTGATTTAGTTCTTTTTCAGAAGCAATTAAAGTTTCTGCAACTTTAGCGACAACCATGCCTACTGCCCCATTTTCAGACGCTTCAAAAGCAAAGTTAATTGATACTTTATCTTTTTTCACTACCGTTAACTGACGTAAAGCAATGGGTTGTACCCAAGCATCCGCTTCCACTGGAGCTAGCAATGCTTCAGTATGCGCATCGTTCAGTTCCAAGTAAGAGATAGAAAAACCTTTCATATCAATCGCGGTCATCAATGCAGCTGGACCAACGACTAACTGTACATTATCTTTCAAGTCTGATTCTAAGATATCTTTCGTGATCAAACTCATCTCTAGTGGCGATACACCACCAAGATTGTTGATCATCACTGCCACTTTTACATCAGCTGCTGATAGAGAGGCTTTAAGCTTACCAACCATAATAGCAACCAAGTCACGACAAGACGTCACGTCAATCGTCATCACACCCGGTTCACCGTGGATGCCTAGACCTAATTCTGCTTTACCTTCAGCAATACGCTGGCTAGTTTCTTCACCTGGTAGTGAACAACTTGTTAGTGCTAGACCAATACTCGCCGTTGAAGCAATTGCCGCTTGCGCTGCATCTCTTACTTCTCTTAATTCAGCACCCTGATCAGCTAAGTAACCAGCAACTTTATGTACAAATACAGTACCAGCAATACCACGTGGTTTTAGATTGTCTGGAATTGAGATATCGTCATCAACGATAACCATTTCCACATCTAAACCCATTTTCTTTGCTTTTTCACAAGCTAGACCAAAGTTTAGACGGTCACCGGTATAGTTTTTCACGATAACAAGGCAACCTTTATCGCCAGTCACATGAACGATTGCATTGAGCACTGCATCCACACTTGGTGAAGCAAATACGTCACCACAAACTGCGGCAGTCAACATACCTTTACCAACAAAACCTGCGTGCGCTGGCTCATGACCAGAACCACCACCACAAATGATTGCTACTTTATCTTGTGTCCAATCATTGCGAGTCACAATGCGGATCATCGGATCAACATCAAGACGAGATAGGTTATTATGTTTGTTGCTATACAAGATGCCATCAATAGCATCGTGTACTAAGGTTGCTTTATTGTTGGTAAATAATCGACTCATGTTGACTCCACTCATAATTAATTCAAAGGTTATGGCGCTATATTGCCGTCAAAAAAATATAATGCAAATCGCTCAATGTGGTTTCAAAATGAAACCAAGCAAAAAAATATCCGTTCCAAACTGAAACGTACAAGGGTCATTTTGATCGCGATAAATGAGCCGGATCACTTTCGGTACGATGACATTGATTAAAAACCAGTGGGATTACGGTTAAATTGGGATAATAACAAGGAACATCATCGGTGAAGATAAAAATATTCAGTTCAAAATTGTGAACTCCGTCATCAATATTGACTCAATTAAGTAAAATTCCGCATACTTCTCGTTCAGCAATCCGTTATTACACACGACTATAATGAGATACCTTGCTTTAGCTAGGAGGAAACAAGATGATCCGAAATGCAACAGAGAATGATGCCGAAGCAATTGCTAGCATCTATAACCATTATATTTCAAATACAGTGATCACCTTTGAAGAAGAGCTTGTTGCTGCCCCAGACATTGCTCAACGCATCAAAGCGATACAGACAGCGGGACTTCCCTGGTTAGTTGCAGAAGAAAACAATACTTTGATCGGCTACGCTTACGCCTCCCCCTGGCATTACCGCAGCGCTTATCAGTTTTCTGTCGAAACATCAGTATATTTAGACCCCAAGAGTGTCGGTAAAGGCTGGGGGATAAAACTCTATCACTCATTATTTTTAGCGCTGGAGAAAACGAATATTCATACGATCATCAGTGGTATAGCACTGCCAAACCCAGCCAGTATTGCACTGCATGAAAAATTTGGCATGATAAAGACAGCCCACTTTAACGAGGTGGGATATAAATTAAATCAATGGGTCGATGTGGGATACTGGCAGCTTAACCTAGCGTCTGGGAAGGATGAATAAATCCCTGATAACCGTCGACATGCACCGTGCTTAACAACTGCAACTGCGACTCGTGCTCAATCCGAGTTGCGATTGTCTGGATGGATAAATTATGCGCCGCACGACAAATGGCGCCCAAAAATTGCCTTTCCGTTTCAGATCCGGCTAATTTTTGAGTATAACCATGATCAATTTTTACATATTTAGGATTGAGGATGGAGAGGTAATCCAGTGATTCAAAATGTCGGCCAAATTGATCGATGCCATAATCAAAACCGACTTCATTCACTTTTTTCAGCAAATCTAATACCACTTGATTATGTTTTACCAAGGCCGCTTCCGGGATCTCAAACATCAACATATTGGCATGATCCTTATGCTGCTGTAGCCAGATCAACAGCCTTTGTTTAAACATACCGCTGATTAGTGCCGAGATGGATAAGTTCACCGTTATCGGCACCGTTCGCTCACAACTGATATGTGGCAACAGCATATCAAGCACACATAAATCAAATTCACAGCCTAATTTAAACTGTTCTACCGCGGGCATAAATTGTCCCGCAGCGTAATGATCGGTCTGGTTCTTAATCGAGGTAAAGATCTCTTCATGCAACAAGACTCCCTCCATATTATGGACTGGCTGTCGCATAAAACAGAGACTGCGATGAGCAATTGCATTGGTCACTAACCGTTTCCAGGATAACCGCCCCAACACTGCAGAGGCCGCATCAGCATGAATATATACTGCACCGTTTCTAAGCTGGCGGGCTTGCTGCAGGGCATTATCAGCTTTCGTTAACAGTGCTGAAGCGTCCTCCTGCTGGTGCCGGACTGCAATGCCGATAACCGAAACAAAGGCGACATTGGCAATTGGGTTTACCACCAAGTCCGTAATTTTGGCATTCATCTGCACTGAAAAATCCTGTAACATTTTCGCTTCGTAACCTGGTAATATAATCGCAAATTCTGTTGCCGATATGCGTGCTAATGCCGCATGTTCAATTTTTTCAGTATGCTGCGACAACATATTTGCGACGGATCTAACCAAATTATCACGTGCAGAAAACCCCTCCTCCCGGTAAATAGCCTCCAGTATGTCCACTGCCAGTAGTATAACCCCCCCGACCCCATTCTCGTTCACCCAGGTATCCAACTGTGCAACAAAGTAAGCACGATTACCTAACTGGGAAACCAGATCCTGATAAGCATGTTTGCGCAACGCTTCCGCTTCTTCTGATTGCACTTTAAACTGCTGAGACAGAGTACTGGACATGCCATTGATGGCCTCCACCACAGAGCGTAATTCAATAGCATCGGGCAATGGTAACGGCTCACCAAAATCGTGCAGAATAACAGCATCAGCTTTCTCTTTGATCTGCTGTAGCGGCTGCAGCAGATGTTTAATCGCCCGCATTAACAGTAAGGAGCTCAGGATAAAAATAACCGCAAACCACTTTAACAAATCAAGCGAGCTTAACCACAATTCACGATAGGCAAAACCAGGGTGTCCCTGCACCGTTAAACGGCCATATTGCATCCACTGATTATTCAGTATTTGGCTATGCTTGATCGGGGTAAACAGGTCGAGTTCGGTAAACCAATCGGGTACACCAGCAATCGTACGCGGATTTTCTCTGAGTAGTTGGGTTTCACTGGCAAATAAATACAAGCCAATTTTGCCGTAGTAGCTGCCATCAAATACTACATTGATGATTGATTCAGCGCCGGCTCTGTCATCGGTTTCTAAAAATGGCGTTAATGACAGACCCAGTGAAGTGGCAGTATTGAAAATATCCGACTCTTGCTGGGTGCGTAAATATTCTCTGGTCGAAGTAAATTGCACAAAAAAAACCACAAACAGTAAGCTTGAAAATATTAATAATACCGTGAGTAATAGCTTACGATACAGTGTCATATTAACCCCCGAAGTAATGCTAAAAACGTCTATATCCATGACCATTCAATTACAGTTCAGGGTCAATATCCCATTGATAACCGTCCATAAATACAGGCGGTTATAATAAGCGCCTGACTTTGATAATAGACGATATTTTTCGAATCACTCGCTATACGCTCATTTATGCCCATTCGAAATGCTCACTCAGGGGCCTGCTTGAACACCAGAATAAGGCGATACAACAAACCGTGCTACAAACTCCATTTACGTAAAATTTTGTTTTCGACTTTAGGCTCAATCCGGATAATCGCTTTATCCAGAATTTCCCGTAACATAGGTTGGTCTTTTCTTACACCAAAACGGTAATGATTAACATATTTGGTTCGCCCCGACACGGTTAAGTTTGTTAAGCCTAATTTCGCAATTTTATAACGCAGAACAAAGAGTGACTCAATGGTCGCAACAATTTCCCCTTTGGCAGTTTTTTGTAAGGCTTCATCGGTACTACTGACGCGGGTAACAATGACTTTTGGATAATGGTTTCGTAAATATTCCTCATACACATGCCCCTCTACCACGGCCACGGTTTTCCCCCTTAATGATTTTAAATTTCGAATGCCATGCACATCTTTATGTGTCGCTAGAGCGGCGGCCGCGTCAACATAAGGCGCGGTGAAAATGAGCCACTGTGAACGTCGAGGGGTTTGGTTCAAAAAGGATAAAACATCACAGCTGCCATTACGGGTGGCATCCAGGCTATGTTGCCAGGTTTTCGTCACCTGAACCTCGAACTCAGTATTTAACATAGCGGCAAAGACCGCAATATAATCCGCCGCGATCCCTACATGCCCCTTCTCAAGATCCCAAGCTTCATAAGGCATCCAATTGGGATCGATGCATAATTTTATTGGGGAATGGGAGGAAAGATAAGCACGCTCTTCTGCAGTTAAACGAATCCGTTCAATATCCGCATAGGCAGATAAACTAATGTTCGCTAAACTTAGCACTAATAACACGGTGATCATCCTACAAATTTTTCTCATCGTATTGCTTACCTCATAGTTGCGCCTCTCCAGCCTAAGTTAAGACCATAATAGCGGTACTATCTAGTTAAACAGCATAATTCTTCTTCCCCGATGCGTAAATACACAATATAAACATACAAAATTAACTAAAAATAAATGTCTTTAAGTGAGTGATAGATTTATAATTCAGGGTCAACATCACCCGATTTAAGCTAATTTAAAAGCGAATAGAAGTGAATAGAAGCGCCATGAAATGTTTATTATTAATCTGCGTAGTACTTACTGGTTGTAGTCACTACCCGATACATACCAACCTCGATAAAGAAAATTTTACCGATTATTTTTCGATCTCGAATGTGACGTACTATCAAACTAAAGATCTGCAGAAATACCATGTTGAACAACTCGGCTTCGTGGAAGGAGAAAGCTGTCAACAAATGCTAAACCAACCACCCGCAGAGCAGGAACAGGCGATGATTGCAGCAAAACGCCAGGCTGCAACACTCGGGGCTAACGGCATTATTATACGATCGTGTATTACCCCTCCGCCGTCAAAAGCCTGCCACAGTAGTTATGTCTGTTATGCTGATGCGATTATTGCCACCTCTCTGCTCAGCGATGAAGAAATAAATGCAGGAAGCAACTAATGGCCCTGCAGATAGAACCCGTGGGCATCATCAATACCCCTTATAAAGAAAAATTTGCAGTGCCTCGGCAGCCAGGTTTAGTTTCAGCAGCAAAAGCACAACTGATCTTAAGCCCACCCTATGATCATCCCGATGCACTGCGCGGATTACAACAATTCAGCCATGTGTGGCTGATTTTTGCCTTTCATAAGACCATGGACAAGGGCTGGAATCCAACGGTTAGACCCCCACGATTAGGGGGTAACGAACGGCTTGGCGTATTTGCCACCCGCTCAACCTTCCGGCCTAATCCATTAGGCTTATCGGTGGCCAAACTTGAGAGCATTGAAACCAAAAACAACCAGTGTATTTTACATCTGTCCGGCATCGACTTGGTTGATAACACGCCCGTACTCGATATCAAACCTTATATTCCCTACGCTGATAGTCTGCCTACTGCGCAGGCCGGTTATGCCATTGAAGCCCCGCTCGCTGACATGCAGGTAGAATACACGCCTGAGGCAGAACAGCAAATAGCGGCTCAGCATAATAATCATCCTGAACTGAAAATATTTATTTCGCAGGTATTGGCGCAAGATCCACGGCCAGCCTATAAGAAAAACAAAACTGAACGCCAGGAATACGGTGTTACCTTATACCAGTTTAATGTGCGCTGGGCTGTCGAAAATAACATCACAACCGTATTTGATGTCAGCCATGGCGATTGATTACATTGCACAGCATAAGCACCGCTTAGCATGGATGCCGGGGTTGTATTACAAACTCAAACCCAAAGCATTAAGCTGGGCTAAACCCTGGCAAGATGAATTACAGGCCTATTTAATGGCAGTGGAAACTATCCACTTTGGCAACCACTGCTTTGTCGCTCCCGATTGCCACCTATTTGCAGAGCCGGGCCGGGACATTCAGACTGGCAATAACTGCTTTTTTGCGTCAGCAAGCTTCATTCACGGCCCCATCATCATGGGTAATAATGTGGCAATCAATCATAGCTGTTCCCTTGATGGTGGTAAAAATGGCATCACTATCGGGGATGATACTCGGATCGCCAATAACTGTCGGATCTACGCATCAAATCATGGCATGCATCCGGATCGGGTCGTTTGGCAGCAGGCCTCAACGTCTAAAGGGATTAATATTGGCTGTGATGTTTGGATTGGTGCTAATGTTGCCATCGTCGACGGTGTCAGCATCGCGGATAATGCGGTAATTGGTATGCACAGTGTTGTCACTAAGGACGTGCAGAAATGGGCAATCATGGCTGGTAACCCGGCATGCCAGATTGGGGACAGGCGAGAAAAGAAAGATGCGTTATTAAAACAAATTCAGGCCGATTAACGGCCTGGATTAATGCCAGTTTGAATTGACTATGAACGTGTTATAAGAAAAACAATCGCCATAACCAGTTTGAATCTAA
Source organism: Moritella sp. (assembly GCA_047628235.1). GTDB lineage: Bacteria > Pseudomonadota > Gammaproteobacteria > Enterobacterales > Moritellaceae > Moritella. The sequence continues at coordinate 9,906 of JBLHPA010000054.1, read as the reverse complement.
ATCTTCTTTACAGGTTCGATATTGCCCAGCATATTTTAGTGAGCGCTTATCCACCTTCTTCGCCACTTTCTTCAACCAAGGTTTTTTATTGTAACTTTTATGTTTATAACCACCCCAGCCTTCATGGTAATTCAGGTATTGCTTTTCTGCATCCCACTTAGAAACACCATTTATTTTTTGTGACTTATAAATAAACCAGCCCATGAAATCCATCGCATCATCAAAATCGTCCCTGCTCGACCAACTATTACCCGTTTCTTTCACATAGTCACCCCAAGTCACAGTTTTTGCTTGAGCATAACCGTAAGCAGAGCTGGCGCGGCCTATCGGAATGATCCACCAGTATTCCATGGGTGGCTGGGCATTATGCCGAAATGAACTTTCCTGATACATCATCGCCATTGGTACATGTACAGGTACGCCCCACTTATCTCTACTATCAATAGCGGCTTCATACCAGTCATATTTTTCAGTAAATATATCGCAAATATTTTCTGGATGACGCGGTTGTGACGCACAACCAAATAATACACTACTCACAACTGCTATCGCAGCAAGTCTTAATATATTGTTCATTTTTAATAGCATAAATCCAATTTTTGCAGTCAGTATATGGCCTTGAGTATATGAATAAAAGTAGTGACCAGAAAAATAAATAAAACGAATACCTAACTTTTACTGTTTACTCTGGCGATGGCCTGCTAAAATTGCGCTCTTATATCGATTTTATTAAGTAAATAAAGGAACGTTATGCGTAGTAGCAATTACTTGCTTTCAACTCTAAAAGAAACTCCTAATGATGCAGAAGTGATTAGCCACCAGCTAATGCTTCGTGCAGGTATGGTTCGCCGTCTAGCATCAGGTTTATATACCTGGTTACCGACAGGCCTACGAGTTTTACGCAAAGTAGAAAATATTGTCCGTGAAGAGATGGATAAAGCCGGTGCAGTCGAAACATTGATGCCTGTTGTTCAACCTTCAGAATTATGGCAAGAAACGGGTCGCTGGGATCAATTCGGCCCCGAATTGCTACGTATTCATGACCGTCATAATCGTCCCTTTGTGTTAGGCCCTACACACGAAGAAGTGATCACAGACCTTGCACGTAAAGAGATCAACAGCTACAAGCAACTTCCGCTTACTCTGTATCAGATCCAAACTAAATTCCGTGACGAAGTTCGTCCACGTTTTGGTGTTATGCGTTCACGTGAATTTATCATGAAAGATGCCTACTCTTTCCACTTATCTGATGAATGCTTAAACGAAACCTATCAAAAAATGCACCAGGCATATTGCAACATCTTCGAACGCATTGGCCTAGAATTCCGCCCTGTGCTGGCAGATACAGGTTCTATCGGTGGTGCACTATCACATGAATTCCATGTATTAGCAGAAAGCGGCGAAGACGATATTGTTTTCTCTGACGGCAGTGATTACGCAGCAAACATCGAAAAAGCAGAAGCACTCGCACCGACTGGTGAACGTCCTGCAGCAACACAAGCATTAACGGTTGTTGATACACCAGCTGTACACAGCATTGAAGACGTTTGTACATTATTAACCGTTGACGCGACTCAAACAGTGAAAACACTGCTTGTCGCTGCTGAAGCAGAAAAAGGCGAAACACAAGGCGTTATCGCACTTATACTACGTGGTGATCACGACCTAAACGAAGTTAAAGCAGAGAAAATTGCTGGTGTTGCATCCCCACTTACTTTTGCTAATGACGAGCAAATTAAAGCGGCAGCAAACTGTGACGCGGGTTCAATCGGTCCTAAAGACTTAAACTGCCCTGTGGTTGTCGATCGCTCAGCTGCGCACCTCGCGGATTTCGTCTGCGGCGCTAACGTTAACGGTCAGCATCTTACCGGTGCTAACTGGGATCGTGATATTGCTCAATACGCTGTTGCAGACTTACGTAACGTAGTTGAAGGTGATCCGAGTCCCTGTGGTAAAGGTATCCTATCTATCAAGCGCGGTATCGAAGTGGGTCATATCTTCCAACTTGGTACTAAATACGCAGAATCAATGAATGCTGGTGTATTAAACATGCAAGGCAAACAACAAATCATGACGATGGGTTGTTATGGTGTGGGTGTCTCTCGTATCGTTGCTGCAGCAATCGAACAGAACAATGATGAAAACGGTATTATCTGGAACGAGTCAATCGCACCATACCTAGTCTCTATCATCCCAATGAACATGCACAAATCAGCAGAAGTTAAAGACGCTGCTGAAACGATTTATGCAGAGCTACAAGCGGCTGGCATCGAAGTATTCTTTGATGATCGTAAAGAGCGTCCAGGTGTTATGTTCGCGGATTCTGAACTTATCGGTATCCCACACAACATCATCATCGGAGATCGTAGCCTGAAGAATGGCCTCGTTGAGCATAAACTTCGTCTCACAGGTGACAAGACTGAAGTTGCTGTTGCCGATATCGTGGCTCACGTTAAAGGTTTACTTACTTCCTCGTGATTAACAAAGATTACTGATTAACAAAAGCCAGGCTTTCAGCCTGGCTTTTGTGCCCTTCTCTATCAAAAAATTGACTCTCCAATAAAAATATTCTCAAAACCGCATATGGATTGCATTAATAATTTGGCGAACCTATTACTATTTAACAATAATTACTAATAATTATTAATTGAAAATAGCGATTAATGAACAATAACCACTATTCTCGTCATCACTCAAGCTGAATTGACGGTGAAATGCAGGGATGGGTGTACCCATGGCAAAAGTAAAGCAGGGCTTATTATTAACGGGGGGAGGAGCGAGGGCGGCTTATCAGGTCGGTGCGCTTAAAGCCATTGCAGAATTTTATCCACGCAATCATGGCTCACCGTTTAAGATCATCACAGGTACCTCTGCCGGTGCGATCAATTGCTGCGCCATTGCCTGTTATGCCAGCTGCTTTCGCCTTGGTGTAAAAAAATTAGAGTATATCTGGAATAACTTTCACGCTAATCAGGTGATTGAATGTGGCGTAGGTGAACTAGCGCTACATCTATTAGAAAGTCTAGCGGCAAAGTTCAAATCGCCTCATATTGCACGGTATCCCGTATCACTGTTAAATAATCAGCCTCTGCATGCGTTACTCGATCGCGCTATCGACATGAAGCGAGTTGATCTTAATATATATCGCGGCCATTTAGATGCCATTTCTATTACAGCTTCAGATTACAGTAACGGTGACTCGATTAGTTTTTTTCAGGGGAACGAGCACATTCAGGAATGGCAAAGAGCCCGCCGCAGCGGTCGAAGAACCCGGTTAAACAGTACACACCTGCTTGCGTCGTCGGCTATCCCGCTGGTTTTTCCCTGTGCCCAAATTGGTCGAGATTTTTATGGCGACGGTTCCGTCCATCAATTATCACCGCTGAGTCCAGCAATCCACCTCGGCGCGGAGAAAATCCTGGTGATAGGCGTTGAGCAACCGCCACAACAAATTAATAGCAACGTGTTTCAGCAAACCCCATCAGGCGCAGACATTGCTGGCCATCTGCTTGATACGATTTTTACCGATACCTTAAATGCCGACATCGAACGCTTAACACGTATTAATGAAACCTTGGCCGCCACTCAGCCTTGCCAGCAAGAACCACTTAAAATGAAACACATTGGCCTCTTCAGGTTATCCAATGACCATGATATTAATGCGCTGGCAGATAAATATTTTAACGATCTACCTATCACCATCCGAGCCCTACTGCATGGAATAGGGGTCAATAAAAGTAGTCATTCTTCAATCACCTCACACCTAATGTTTGAACAAAATTATACCCGTGAATTGATAGACTTAGGTTATCAGGATGTTTTAAAACGAGAGGCTGAAATAAGGGAATTTTTAGCATCCTAGCCAGTGATTTTAACTACACTAGCCTGCCCAACCACCCAGCAGGTAATGTTCCGCCCGTTTAATATGACGTGGTGGTCCACACACCAATACAATATCACCCAACTGAAAGACAAAATTACTATCTACATGGGCAAATTCCACCCCCTGTCTGCGCACTGCCTTATAACTGACCTGCTTCAATTTTATATTACCGACCGTTTTGCCTATGGCGTAAGCACCGTGCTCTAATCTAATCGCATGCAATCGTTCTAAAATATCACTTTCTTCAAGCTCGGAATGATCCTCAGCCCCAAAATAAAAACCGTGCAAATGGTTATAATGTCCCTGCCGTTCGTGCTGTAATCGTTTTAAGATCCGCTTGATTGGCACCCCGGAAATAGCCAGTACATGTGAGACCGTCATCAGACTGCCTTCAAGAGACTCAGGTACCACATCGCTCGCACCGGCATCCAGTAGCCGCTGCATGCTAGAGTCATCAAGGGTGCGCACTAAAACTTTGGCACCCGATAGCGTCTTCACGGCCGTTAAAAGTGTTATCGCCTTTTCCATATCTTTAAAGGTGATAATAATTGATTTGGCTTTATCAACGCCAAGCACCATCAGTATCTCGCGTCTACTGGCATCACCAAACTCAATTTTTTCACCTCCGTCAAGCGCTTCCTGAACCCGGATTGGGTCACGGTCAATCACAATATAAGGAATACCTTCAACCTTTAAAAAACGCGCAATAGTTTGTCCACCCCGTCCATAACCACACACAATAACATGATCGATATACTGACCAGGCAAAGGCGCCGATAATGTTGGTTTTCGCTGCAACTGGAACGTTGACTGGAGCAGAAAACGTCGAATAATGCCTTGATGACATTCAATTAACCAGGGCGTCACTGCCATACTTATCACGCCAACCCCAACGAGGGTTGAAATTAAATCGAGGGGTAATATTTGCCACTTCCCTGCGAGTGCGAGTAATACAAAACCAAACTCTCCCATTTGTGACAAAAACAGCCCAGTGCCCAGTGCATCGTCGGTTTTTTCACCCATTAGTGTTGCTAATAAAAATACAATCAATGACTTACTAACCATCATCACCACAAGAATAATCAATAATCGCGGCCAGTCTGCCAATAGACTCGGTAAACTGAGCAACATGCCAATGGTAATAAAAAACAACCCCATTAACACATCACGGAAAGGGCGAATATCGGCCTCAAGCTGGTGGCGATAAGGTCCTTCCCCTAGCATCATACCGGCGAGAAAAGCCCCTAATGCCATAGACAATCCAAACCGATGAGTAATTAAGCCAGCAATCAGGGCTATCAGCAGGGTCGACATAACAAATAGCTCATCAGAACGGGTCAAAGCTATTTCCTTAAAAATAACCGGTAATATCCAACGGCCAATAGAAAGGATAAAAAACACCGCCACCAGACCTTTTGCCATCGCCCAGATCATTTCCTCGGCGACGAACAGCATATCACCGCTCTGTTGGGCCAATAACGGGATCATAATCAGAAAAGGGACGACTGCAATATCTTGAAACAGCAATACGCTGATCGAGAGTTGAGACATTCGGCTATTTAATAATTTTGATTCAGAAAGCTGTTTAATCACAATGGCTGTCGATGACATCACCATTACCGAAGCAACAACCAAAGCTTGCGGCCAATGGAGCGAAACGACAAGTCCAAAAGCAATAAATATAAAACTGACACAGAGAACCTGCCCGCCCCCGAGTCCTAATACCAGATGGCGCATCGCCATCAATCGGGATAAAGAAAATTCCAATCCCAGTGAAAACATCAGAAAAACGACACCAAGTTCGGCAAACAGCTCCATTTCAGCTTGCTCGACAATGAGCCGAAAGCCATCGGGGCCGGCAATTATACCGCTTGCCAGGTAGGCTAAAATAGGTGGTAAATGAAGGCGCTGAAAAAGGGCAACAAGCGTAACAGCGAGTGATAGCAATATGATGAGATCAACTAACAAAATATTACCCCGTATTTCTTAAGTTCACCTGCATAGTATTTATATCAGTGGCAATTCAAAATGCAGCAATTAGCAATTTTGGGTGGTCACTGGTATCCCTTACTGAAGTAAGAAAAAATAGTGTCATTAAAGAATATGTACATTCCTCCACTTTCACAAGCAGAGAGATGAATATGAGGGGGTATAGAAGCTAATGTAACTCGCGCAGATGAATAAAGTTGGTACAAAATATGCTTTATTTATATCAATAACAGCTAAAGTAAATTTTTTGACAGAGGTGATATATGGAAAACTTAAGCATCATCAATACTCCTAAAATGCATACAAATTATGCATTTATGGCGCCTAAGCGCCAGCATAAGTTGACCCAAAGTCAGACCATTATTATCCTCGAGAAGCTACAGACAAGCTTAGAGCTTAATAGCTTATTACATAATTTTGCCGCTATAGCGGCACAGTATGTCTGCTTTAGTGGTTTAAGCTTTAATACAGAAACGAATAACATCGAATTAAAAAATGACGATGAGGCAGTTTTTCAGCAACGCTTCAATTTATCCGCCCATGGTAAAGACCTGGGAACCTTGCTCTACAGTTCTGGTGGCCCGTTAAAAATCAATGAACTAAGCTTGCTAAAAGAGCTTCATCAGTTGTTTGTTACCAATTTGATGCATGCGCTAATGTTTCAAGAAATGCAAAATCGTATTCTTAAAGACCATTTAACAGGTTTAGATAATCGCGCCAGTTTCGATGAAAATATTCACCGTTCGTACAGTTTATGTCAGCGTCATAAATCCAACATGGCATTACTTTTGACAGATCTGAACGATTTCAAACGTATCAATGATACCTATGGTCACCAATTTGGCGATAAAATACTGCAGCGCTACGCGCATGTACTACAACGCAGTATCCGTAATAGTGACCTTGCATTTCGTTTAGGTGGTGATGAGTTTGCCATTATTTTACAGCCCGCATCGGAGCAGTCGACACGCTTGGTTATCGAACGCATTAGCAATGAAATTAAAAATGATGCGCTACTGAGTGAGTTTAACGTTGCATCCGCGATTGGCTCTGCAATGTGGCGAGCTGGTGAAACCGTTGAAAGTTTATTTAAGCTGGCAGATGAAGATCTGTATAACAGTAAATTTAATGACAAATAAAAAACTCACCAAGCTAGGCTTGATGAGTTATTTATTCACTGCGATTGATGATTAAAACGCAATAACCTTAACGCATTTGCGGTCACTAACGCGGTCGCTCCGGAGTCGGCTAGAATAGCGACCCACAACCCGGTTAAGCCTAGCAGCGTTGTTATTAAAAAAAACACCTTGAGACCCACTGCTAGCGTTATATTTTGTTTGATATTTGCAAGCGTGGCCTGACCTAACTCGACCATCTGTGGTAATTCAACTAAACGGTTATGCATTAAGGCAACATCTGCCGCCTCCAGCGCTACATCGGTACCACCACCCATGGCAATACCCAATTTAGCCCGTTTCATTGCTGGCGCATCGTTAATGCCATCACCAACCATTGCACAATCTTGAATCAGACTTAATTCCGCTACAATGCGCGATTTATCTTCCGGTAATAATTCTGCACGATAATCTATCGCTAATGAATCAGCTATAACTTTGGCTGTGCGCTTATTATCACCCGTTAACATCACGGCACTGATACCCAAAGCATGTAATTGTTCAATCGCTTGACGCGCATCGGTGCGCACGCTATCAGCTAATGCAATCAAGCCGATCACCTGCTCATCTTGCAATACCACCACCGTGGTATTACCGCTATTTTCCAGCGCTTCAATGGCCTGATTGACATGCGCTAATGCAGCCAATTGCTCACCCATATGATGTGGAGCAAGCAATTTAATAAGACATTGCTGACCAGCGTCAATGATATTGCCCTGTACACCTAATCCGGCGAGGGTTCGGTCGTTCGTCACGGGCAACAATACCAACTGTTGCCGCTGAGCTTGCGCAAGAATAGCTTTTGCTAATGGGTGATTAGAGGTTTGCTCAATAGTAGCCGCTAATTGTAATACCTTGGCTTCACTTACATTAAAGGCCACCACGCTCGTGACCTCCGGGATACCCTGAGTTAGGGTCCCTGTTTTATCAAAAGCAATTTTCTGAATACGCCCAAGCTGCTCTAAGGCTGCGCCACCTTTGACTAATACACCACGTTTACTGGCCGCAGATAATGCCGAAGTCACCGCCGCCGGGGTTGATATCACCAACGCACAAGGACAAGCTATCAGCAATAAAGCCAGGCCTTTGTAGGTCCATTCAGCCCAGTCACCCGCAAACAGCAAGGGTGGCACAAGCACAACAACCAAAGCCAGCAGCATCATCGCTGGGGTATACCAGCGACTAAATCTATCCAAAAAGCGTTCTATCGGTGCCTTATTTTCTTCCGCTTCTTCAATCAAGTGCAGAATACGATCAATGGCATTATTACCCGGTTCCGATATTACCCGCAACTCGGCAACTTGATTGACCGCTAAGCTCCCCGCCATCACAGTATCACCACACGCGTGCTCTACCGGGACCGATTCACCAGTAAGGGCACTTTCATCGAAACTAATACCGCCGGTAAGCAAACTGGCATCCGTAGGTAACCGGTCTCCGGGTTTTATTTCAATAATATCGTCCGGTTGTAATTCATTTGCCGCGACTTGCACCTTACTGTCGCCGACTATTTTAGTCGCCTCTTCAGGCACTAATGACATCAGTGACTTGACTCCTTTTCTAGCCTTACCTGCTGCAAACGATTCTAGTTTTTCACCGACCATGAACAATACTAATACCATCGCAGATTCCGCTGTTTCCCCTAAGATAAGCGCTCCGACGGTAGCGACCGACATCAAGGTTTCAATAGCGAAAGGCGTACCTGAACGAGCAAGCTTGGCTGCACGAATAATGATAGGGATAACGCCGAAGATACTGGCAAAGGTGAATAACCATTGGCTTACTATAGGGTTAAACTGAGTCAGAATTGCAGCAATAATGATGGCGATGACTAAAATACCAGCATGCCAATGGTCAATAATTTGTTGTTTAACGGCCGTGGGGGCTGAAGTTATGTTTACGCTACTCGATTTGTTTTGTTGTAGTTGAAAGCCTACCTTATCAACAGCGCTATGAACCTGCTGCTGGATAGCATTAATGGCTTCATCTGTCGCATCATGTGCAACATCAACCAATAATTTTTCTGTTGCGAAGGCGACGCGGCATTGCCTAATTTGCGGCAGTGTCTGTACTGCTTTCTCTACTTTTTTGGCGCAACTGGGACAGTCCATACCCGTAACGAACCAGGATAAACGTTGAGTTAAACTACTGGAGTCAGGCTCCACATCGCCTGCAGTATCTTCACTTGTGTGCGTCTGCGTACAACAAGTATCAGAGCCACTGGCTTGATGTCCATCATTATACTGATTTGGATGCACATGAGTGACACTGTGAGCGTTACCATAACAGGCATGAGCGGGATTTGCTGCTTGGCCTTTACACGACATAAATTTCTCCTCATTTAATTAGGGATTGATAATCAATTGCTCTTACATACAAATATATATTCATATTAACTTTCATTCAAGTGTTCTTGTTGGAAATTGTAAAAAAAGCTAACACCCGGTGTTAGCTTTTCATTGATTAGCTTGTTTTAGTTTGACACTGGCAGCTCTGATTGCAGTTGCGTTAAGAAACCGCGCATATAATGGCTACGCCGCGCAGCTTCAGTTTTGGCGGTTTGAGTTTGCATGCTTTCGCCTAGGGTCAATAATTTGGTGAAAAAATGATCGATAGTGTAGACATTGTCATCAGGCTCACGCTGTTCACATAAGGGATCCAAGCGGCTGTATAACTGCCGATCAAGTTTGCCGCCAACTAACAGGCAACGCGCAATACCGATAGCACCGAGCGCATCCATACGGTCGGCATCCTGCAAAACCTTAGCTTCAACAGTGACAGGCGTGACGTTAGCGCTAAAACTGTGCGCGACAATTGCGTGGTGAATTGCGGCTAAATGCTGTGGCGGATAATCAATTT
>JBLHPA010000053.1:0-17639 GCA_047628235.1 Moritella sp. | reverse complement strand
CCTTATTGTTTATAAAACCAAATCTTTCGATTTAATTTAATGTTCACAATTACATTGATATAATTTTTGGTCATTATATCTCTGCAAGTGCTCACACAGATTGCTTGAATAAATTGTTAAAGAGCATACTGAGCGGCTGTTGCCGTGTCAGTGAGGTCGCATTATAGGGATTTCGAATACATTGGCAAGGGCTTTACGTTTTTTTGTGACAGTTTCATGTTACTCGAACAAAAAACGACCAAAATGTTATTTTTGTCGGCAATTTCATAACGAATAACACGGTATGTGGGAGTAAACAGCCGTATTACAGTGTTTGGCAGTGCACGTATTTAAAATGTCGGGGGGGAGAAGTAAATATTTATAGGATAATTGAAGGTAATGCATAGCTGATAGTAATAAACAATTGCTGGCGATGTGGTTACACTCTAATAATCCACAACGCCAACGTTAGTTACTTTCTATTCGCTATATTTAGCTAGTCAGCTGTGGACTTGCCGGGTTTAGTTTATCGAAAAACAAACGAGTTTCTTCAATCACCACATGACGTAGCCCTATCAAACCAATCAAATTTGGGATTGCCATCAAGCCATTGACAATATCGGCCAATATCCAGATCAGATCCAATTGCAGATAAGCACCACCAGCAACGAGAAGAATATAAAAGTATTTATACGGTTTAATACCTTTTTCGCCGAACAAGTAATGCACACAACGTTCACCGTAGTAGTTCCAACCTAAAATAGTAGTAAAGGCAAAAAATACCAGACCTGTCGTCACAACATACTGACCAATAACGGGAGATAAACCCTGTTCAAATGCCAGCGTAGTCATTGCAGCGCCCGATGCATCACCACTCCAAACACCGGTTAATACCAGTGTTAACCCGGTCATGGTGCAGATAATGATGGTATCGAAGAAGGTTCCCGTCATAGAGATCAGGCCTTGCTTAACACAGGAATCCGTTTTCGCGGCCGCAGCCGCTATCGGTGCGCTCCCTAAACCAGATTCATTAGAAAACACACCGCGAGCAACACCACTTTGGATTGCCAGCATTACAGTGGCCCCTAAAAATCCACCAGTGGCTGCCGTTGTCGTGAAGGCGCTATCAATCACTAATGCAACAGCGGCAGGAACCGCCTCTAGGTTTAGCGCTAAAATAAGTAATGAGGCGAAAACATAAAATACTGCCATAAAAGGAACGGTACGCTGAGCGACAGCAGAAATAGATCGGATCCCACCGAGGGTTACCATGGCAACCAGTACTGTTAATAGTGCAGCAGAAGCCCAAACCGGAACATTTAATGATATCTGCACTGCGTCAGTAATCGCATTCACCTGCGGAAAGGTACCAATACCAAAACAGGCAACACCAATGCCGAAGAAGGCAAATGACTTAGCTAACCAGCGATTACCCAAACCATGTTCAAGGTAATACATTGGGCCACCAGCCATCTGACCGTTTTCATCTTTAACCCGGTATTTAACGGACAATAGGCATTCGGCATACTTGGTTGCCATGCCAAAGAACGCCGCAACCCACATCCAAAACAGCGCACCGGGACCACCGGCCTTGATCGCGGTGGCAACGCCAACGATGTTTCCTGTACCGATTGTGGCAGAAAGTGCTGTGCAGAGCGCAGCAAAACTGCTGATATCACCCGGTTTATTCGCATCTTTATCACCTGAAAACAGGTACTTTAACGCCAGGGGTAACTTGGTGATCTGTAAACAACCAAGTCGTAACGTGAGATAAATACCGGTGCCGACCAAGAGCAGTAACAGTGGCGGGCCCCAAATAAAACTATCAATTGATTGAAGGGTGTCTTGTAGACTTTGCATTAAAATATTCCTCTGAGAACTGTAAAAAAATGAGTTAGCTGAGGAGGATGTAATTATTCAAGATGGGTAGATTCGAAACAGAAAGTCGAAACAAAAGCCGCAGCAAGAGCCGAGGCAAAAATGCAGACGTGCAAATACGCAAAAAAAATAATCCTATCCTCTGTCCTTTTACCTGAGAGTTTCAACGGCATAGCCGCTTTGCTCCTTCGGTGTCCAATTTAATGGATCTCTCCAGAGGCTCGTCCAGTAACAGTCCTTATCAACATTTGTTGACGCCTGAAAGATTTAGCTGTGCAACGATTAGGTTACTTGAGCTTTGCTTCTTCGGCGGACATTTACATGCCACTCTCCTGCTACCTTCATCCGAACTTAGTATGGATATTATCAGCACTATATGCTGATAATGAAAATATTCTAGCATAAAACATATATTTAAAGTCAAGTGTAAAAGCTCAATAAAATGCACATTGATAATATTTATATTAAGGAGAAAAAGAATTAGAAGTGAATAAAAGGCTAGAAATGAGTATTTTCAATGTATAAAATTAAAGACCAAGTAATAGCGCCAAATGTTTAAGCGCTACTATTATTGAACTATACTGGCACTTAAAACTGTTCTGATATTTATAACCACGCGGTTATCTTTAGGTATGCTGAGTTAAACAACTTTAACACCATTAGCAATGGCTTTGGAGAGCGTTAACAATACACTTTGGCTCTCATCGTCCGTTTCTGCACAAAGCAGCATGCATTCAGAGGTAACGCCACGCATTTTAGCTTTAGCAAGATTCGTGAGTACGACAACTTCCTGCCCCAATAGCTCGCTCTCAGTGTAGTATGGCACCAGGCTAGTGGCCGTTTGTAAAGTACGTTCCCCTACATCGATCTGCACTATATACAGTTTATCTGCACCTTGATGACGCTCAACCTGAGTGATAGTACCAACCCGCATATCAAGTTTAGCAAAATCTTGATAACTAATAATATCCATTCTTTTATTCCTTTAATTTAGCGTTGGTTTAATAGAGCTACGCACTACGTCCACTTTTCCATAGCTGGCAGCAATAGCCACAATCTGTGTGTACATACACTCAATGACATTCGTTATCTGATAGATAGACCAGTAATAACCATAACTCTCTGAATCGATGGACTCAGCATCAAGTTGGTGCGCCGCCATTAACAGCCTAATATCAGCAACCAGATCAACAGAGAACAAGCTAAGATCTCCAACCTGACCATTAATATATTGATTTAATTCGTGTAACTGGGCAATAACCCCCATAGCAACATGATTAACTTTCGGTGCCAAGTCCGCATATAATACCGCCCCATTCTCATCTAAGCGTGATTGTGATAACAGCGCTAACAAGGTCACCATACGATTTTGTTTATCCGCTAATTTAGCTAATAGTGGCATCTGCTGACGTAAGGTTAAACTTTCCCATCCCAAACTGAAAAAGAGATTTCTTTGCGCTAGAATACAATGATTAATTTTACTCAATTCAGTGCCACATTCATGCTCATTTACGATATCCAGAGCAAGTTGCTTGGCTAATATTTTCGTCATTAAATGCAGAGAATGGGATAGCTGATGTCGCCAATCGAGTTTGGCCTTTATTGGCAATACCAGTAGGGAAATTGCCATCGCAATCGCACAGCCCAAAAGAATGTTAAGGGTACGCCATACGGCCTCGTAGGTATCATGATTACTGTCACCAATCACGATTATCATCGTAAATCCAGCAACTAAGTAAGCATAACTAAAACGACCCGCAGCCAAATAGCAAAGTACCATAACAGCAATAATCATTAACGCCATAATAATACGATCATCGGTAAAACAAGCGATTAATAGAACCCCGTAGGCAGCGCCAAAAATGGTACCGACGGCCCGTTGCAATGACTTTTCCATCGTCCGCCCTACCTGTGGCAAGTGCATCATGATGATCACTATCGTTACCAGCGTCCAGAGGAAATGTGGCAGCGGCCAGAGCCAGTTGAGCAGGGTTGCAATCAACAATGCTAAGCCCAACTTAACGCTATGAATTAAACGTGTATAGCGATAAACAAACTCAGTAAATCGACTGGCAGGGGAAAATACAGGCATAATGACGTTCGATGATAGAGCGCTACGGAAAACATATCTCTATAGTAGCATACAGTGGGTGCCAAATTTAGTGATAATAAAAAACCCTGCTTAAACAGGGCTCCTTAGATTCAAAATGCAGGAAAAGCTACTGGCTCACGTTTAGCTCACCATCAACTACTGTAAGTTTAATCGTTTTCCCCGGTACAAGGCTCCCAGCTAAAATTTCATTAGCCAGTCGATTTTCAACTTGTTTTTGCAGTACCCGTTTCAAAGGCCTCGCGCCAAATACCGGATCAAAGCCAGCTTCAGCAATTTTAGCGAGCGCTTCGCTACTGACAGCTAATGAATAATCCAGTTGTTTCAATCTTGCTTCTAACACCCGCAGCTGAATAGCGGCAATTTTTTCGATATGGTTTTGAGACAGTGGGTGGAAAACCACTGTATCGTCAATCCGGTTAATAAACTCTGGTCGGAAGCTCTGACCGAGCAATTCCATCAGCTGCGCTTTGATCATGCCATAATCTTGTTGCCCGTATTGAGCCTGAATCACGTCAGAGCCCAGATTTGACGTCATAATAATCACGGTATTACGGAAATTGACCGTACGACCCTGACCATCTGTCAAACGGCCATCATCTAATACCTGAAGTAAAATATTAAAAATATCCGGGTGCGCTTTCTCTATTTCATCTAATAAAATGACTGAATAAGGCTTACGGCGTACCGCTTCGGTCAGGTAGCCCCCCTCTTCGTAACCAACATATCCTGGAGGCGCACCAATTAAACGTGCCACCGAATGCTTTTCCATAAATTCAGACATATCAATGCGGATCATGGCATTGTCAGAATCAAAGATAAAATCAGCTAATGCTTTACACACCTCCGTTTTCCCTACGCCGGTTGGTCCCATAAACAGGAAGGAACCCATAGGCCGATCTGGATCCGCCAGACCAGCCCGGCTGCGTCTTATCGCGTTGGAGATCACACCGATGGCTTCATCCTGACCAATCACCCGCTTGTGTAAACCCTGCTCCATTGTCAGCAGTTTTTCTTTTTCTCCTTCCAACATCCGACTCACCGGAATACCAGTCCAGCGCGATAAAATGTCCGCAATTTCATTTTCACCGACACGGTTTTTAAGTAATGTCATGTCCTGCATTTCGGCCTGAGCGGCCAGATCAAGCTGTTTTTCCAACATAGGAATGGTGCCATATTGCAGCTCTGACATTTTATTCAGATCACTCGCTCGCCTTGCTATATCAAGTTCTACCCGCGCTTTGTCTAACGCTGATTTAATATGCTTTGTTCCCGACAGCGCCGCTTTTTCTGTGCGCCAGATTTCATCCAATTCATTAAATTTAACTTGTTTTTCATCAAGTTCCTGATCTAACGATGATAAGCGTTTTATACTGGCTGGATCATCTTCTTTTTGTAGCGCTTGCTTTTCAATTTTTAACTGGATAATACGTCTTTCTAACTTATCCAGCACCTCCGGTTTTGAATCCATCTGCAATCGAATTGAAGATGCGGCCTCGTCAATTAAATCAATAGCCTTATCAGGTAATTGACGGTCAGAAATATACCGATGCGATAAGGTAGCCGCAGCCACGATCGCCGGGTCAGTAATATCGACATTATGGTGCAGCTCATAACGCGATTTCAAGCCCCGCAAAATGGCGATAGTATCTTCCACGCTTGGCTCTTCAATGAGCACTTTCTGAAAACGACGTTCTAGCGCCGCATCTTTTTCAATATATTGCCGATACTCATCCAGCGTTGTAGCTCCCATACAATGTAGATCACCACGGGCCAAAGCGGGCTTGAGCATGTTGCCAGCATCCATAGCCCCTTCGCCTTTACCTGCTCCGATCATGGTATGCAATTCGTCAATAAATAATATGGTTTGCCCTTCGGTCTGAGCCAGTTCTTTGATCACGGCTTTCAATCGTTCTTCAAATTCCCCCCGATACTTGGCGCCCGCAATGAGAGCGCCCATGTCGAGTGATAATACCCGCTTATTAAGCAGTCCTTCCGGCACTTCTCCATTGACGATACGTTGGGCGAGGCCTTCTGCAATGGCAGTTTTCCCCACGCCAGGTTCACCAATCAGCACAGGGTTATTCTTGGTACGCCGTTGTAAGACCTGGATCGCCCGACGAATTTCATCATCACGGCCGATCACCGGGTCCAACTTACCCACTTCTGCTCGTTCAGTGAGATCAAGGGTATATTTATTCAGCGCTTCACGTTGCTCTTCGGCCCCTTGATCATCAACCTTTTCCCCACCTCGAATAACGCCGATGGCTTCTTCAATTTTTTGCCTATTACCGCCTGCCTTACGTAATAACTCACCCAAACGCCCTTTATCATCCACGGCCGCCAACACAAACATTTCTGAAGAGATAAACTTATCTTTGCGTTTTTGGGTGTATTTATCACACAGGTTAAGTAACATATTCAGTGCCGATGAAAGCTGGATATCACCCTGTGTACCGCTCACCTTGGGCAAACGTTCTAGCTCATCGGCCAGTTGCCAGCGCAATGAATTAGCATCAATTTCAGCGGCGGTTAATAACGGGCGAATCGAGCTGTTATCTTGATTTAACAATGCAACCATCAAATGTATTGGTTCGATAAATTGATTATCGTTACCCAAAGCAAGCGACTGCGCATCAGAAATGGCCATTTGGAATTTATTGGTTAATTGATCTAAACGCATAAGTCTCTCCTATTAGATAACTGGAATTTTGATCATAGTTGACTGGATACTGAGGTTAGTTTAGGAAAGATCTAAACTCACACTCTATTATTTGGGGTTTATTTCCCGAGATTCAAGGTAAATCAAACTCGCCTGGCGACCAGTTTGATTATCACGCCGATAAGAGTAGAACAATTCGGCCTGCTGATAAGTGCAGTATTCACCGCCGTAGATATCACCGCTCGATACACCGAGAACCTGTAGCCGCTGCCGCGCCAGCAAATAGAGATCTGCTCGCCATTTGTCGCCATCCGGAATAAAGGCTACATCTGCCTGTGGCTGTTGTGCAATAAATAACGCACGCACTTCATCACCGACCTGAAAAGCAGACTGGCTAATTGCAGGACCGAGCCAAACCAGCAATTCACTATTGGCAGCGTCCAGCTGATTCAGGGTGTTTTCGATAATACCATCAAGCAAACCACGCCAGCCGGCATGAATAGCAGCAACCTGAGTGCCCGCTTTATCGCACACCAATAGCGGCAGACAGTCTGCGGTCATGACAATACAGACTTGCTCCGCCATCCCACTCACTGCAGCATCCGCAACTGGCACGGCATTTTCCTCATGGGCTAGCCCCAATAAAGCGATCACATCCGTACTGTGCGTCTGTTCCAGCCAAAATGGTTGCTGTGGTAACTCAGCCGTAGCCGTTAATAACTGCCGATTCTGCCATACTAGCTGGCTGTCATCCTGCACATGCAAAGCTAAGTTTAAGCCTTGAAAACTGCCACAACTATACCCACCCAAACGCGTCGTACTGAGCGCCTTAACATTGCTCGGCGCGGGCCAGTTTGGATGAATAAAGCGTGGCATAAGCAAGATGATTAATTCACGTAATCGTCAATAGTATTGAGTACTGTATCTTCACGTAATATATGGATCAATCCAGCCATATCTGATGGCCGTTCTGCTCGCCACATCATCATCTCACCTGTAATTGGATGCTCTAATTTTAACATCCGTGCATGCAGAGCCTGACGACCAAATCCGCGTAGCGCCATAATCAAGGTATCTGTTGCATTTGCAGGTGGTTTAGGGCGGCCAGCATACACAGAATCCCCCACGATAGGATGCGTAATATGCGTCATATGTACCCGAATTTGATGCGTACGCCCCGATTCCAACCGTAATCTTAATAATGTATGGGCACGGTATTTTTCGGCAACCCGGTAATGAGTTTTTGCCGGTTTACCTAAAGGCCGCACCGCCATATGAGTACGTTTTGTCGGATGACGACCAATAGGCTCATCTATCGAACCACCAGCAGTCATAGTGCCACATACAACCGCTTCATATTCACGGGTGATTTTTCGAGCCTGCAAGGCGGTAACCAAGTGGGTTTGTGCTGGGATTGTTTTCGCAATAACCATCAAACCCGTTGTATCTTTATCTAAACGATGCACAATACCCGCACGCGGCACATCTACAATTTCAGGATATAAATACAACAGAGCATTTAATACCGTACCATCAGGATTACCCGCGCCTGGGTGGACAACTAATCCAGCAGGTTTGTTGATCACTAAAATATCATCATCTTCATAGACAATATTAAGGGCTATATCCTGCGCTTCCCAACGTTCTTCTTCTTCAACTTCGGCATTCAACACTATCGTATTACCAGGCTGAACTTTTTCGCGCGCCTTTAGGACAACAATATCGTCTACACTGACAAAACCTGCAAGAATCCATTCTTTCAGACGTGAACGAGAATAATCTTGGAACATCTCGGCTAAAGCTTGGTCTAAACGTTGACCGACTTGGTGTTCTGCAACAACGGCAGAAAGTTCTATTTGTTGGCTCATAGGTAGCAGGGACCCTCTTTGGTCCTAATTTTCAGTATAATTACAAGATTCAGGCTATTTTAGCCTTTTATTTTGCTGTAGCATATTGGATACGTAACTATTTTAGCATTAAGCAATTCGGAATTAGTCCAACCTAATGAAAAACTCAATAAAATTAGCAATAAGCTTATCACTCGTTCTGTTTGTTACTACCGGTTGTTCAACAAAAACAGCCCTAGCAGTACCAGATAAACCGGCGATCGAACTCTACAGTATGGCGCAACAATCATTACAAGCGGGTAATTTTATGTCCGCAGTTGAAACGCTTGAAGCCCTCGATACACGTTATCCATTTGGCCCACACACAGTGCAAGTTCAGCTCGACCTGATCTATGCTTACTATAAAAATAATGACACAGCACAGGCATTGGCCAATATTGACCGTTTTATCCGGTTAAACCCAACCCACAAAGATATAGACTACGTCTATTATATGCGAGGGCTGACCAATATGGGGGCGGATTATAACCTATTTCACGATCTTTTTAACATAGACCGTTCAGATCGTGATCCCAGCTATGCCAATGCAGCATTTAATGACTTTGCTCGACTCATACAACGCTACCCAGATAGCGAGTATGTCGCTGATGCCCAAAAACGTGCCATTGCCGTCAAAAGCCGCCTCGCTCGTTACGAACTTTCGGCCGCAGAGTACTACATGAAGCGTAAAGCCTATATCGCCGCTATTCAACGTGCGCAATATGTGCTCGATAATTTTTCCGATACAGAATCAAGAACAAGCGCACTTAAAGTAATGGTCAAAGCTTACGACATACTTGAGCAGCCACAATTAAAAGCTAACGCTGAAACAATTCTCGCCGCTAACAATTAATTGTTCAAACAGATCAAGTCTAATCAAATAGGCTAAGTTGTCGAGTTGAAAATAAAAATGGCACATATGCAAATATGTGCCATTTTTGTTGCGCGCTAATGAGGCTGTCATTATCTGTGGTAAGGCTTGCTCAACTCACCCACAGCGTCAATGAATACACCGGCTTTTTCTGGTTCAACATCCAAATGAATGCCGTGACCCAGGTTCATCACATGGCCATTACCACGACCAAAACCGGCTAAAATGCTACCCACTTCTTCGCGAATACGTTCCGGTGATGCATATAGCATAGAAGGGTCCATGTTACCTTGTAGCGCAACCTTATCGCCAACACGGGCTTTGGCATCGGCAATATCAATCGTCCAATCCAAACCGATTGCATCACAACCTGTTGCTGCGATCTTCTCGATCCATTGACCACCGTTTTTAGTGAACAAGGTTACCGGTACTTTACGACCATCGTTGAAACGTGTTAAGCCATCGACAATTTTGTGCATGTACTGTAGTGAGAAATCGTTGTAATCACGTGGGGATAAGACCCCACCCCAGGTATCAAATAGCATCACAGACTGAGCACCAGCAGCAATTTGGGCATTCAGGTAAGAGATAACTGAATCCGCTAACTTATCTAATAATAAGTGCAGCGTTTGTGGTTCAGCGAATGCCATTTTCTTAATTTTAGTGAATGTTTTGGTACCACTGCCTTCAACCATGTAAGTTGCAAGTGTCCAAGGACTACCAGAAAAACCAATTAATGGCACTGAGCCCTCTAAGTTTTTACGGATTGTACGCACTGCATTCATCACGTATTGCAGCTCGCCTTCGGGATCTGGAATTCCTATCTTATCCACATCTGCCTTACAGGTAATTGGGCGTTCAAATTTAGGGCCTTCACCTTCTGAAAAATACAGCCCTAAGCCCATTGCATCTGGGATAGTTAAGATGTCTGAAAACAGAATTGCCGCATCAAGTGGGAAACGGCGTAGTGGTTGTAGCGTTACTTCGCAAGCGAGCTCAGCATTTTTGCATAGCGCCATAAAATCACCGGCTTCAGCACGGGTGGCTCGATACTCAGGTAAATAACGTCCTGCCTGGCGCATCATCCACACGGGTGTTTGGTCTACTGGTTGTTTTAATAATGCGCGTAAATAACGATCATTCTTTAACTCGCTCATATCCGTTCCTGAATTGCGGCTTAATCAATGCATGATTATAACATTATTCAACAATTGACAAAATATATGTCCACACTTTCCGAGTTAATTTAACAGTAAGTTGATCATAACTGCCTATTTGTTGCACTTACGCTACCAATTTGTCTGTAAAAGTGTAAAAAATTAAAGCGTGACAGGTTAAATAGCCTACGGTAAAGGTGGTATTGCTCACGATTCATTATCATAGTGCAATAATATCAGAGATATTTATCACAATTTAGTAACATCCAAGGTGAGGGCAGTCAAAAACCATTCATAACAATAACTTATATGCTATGATTAATGATACAAAAGATCTTAACAACGCACCGTTCATTAGTAGATTTATCGTTCACCGCCAGAACATATTTTCAGGTTTGACCAGATAAAATATTGTTGACGTTTTGCTATAAAAAATTTAGTAATAGGAAACCTTAATTTTTTAAGGGTACATGGAGTAGTTCATATGTTAACCAAATTAGAACAAGCGCAACAAGCTTGGGGCGGAACTCACAACGCGATAGATCATTGGCTAGCGGAAAGGCAGAAATTAATTGTTGATTACTGCAAATTAGAAGGCTTGCCACCCTTTGAAAAAACCGCCACACTTCCCAGTCCAGATGAATTACAGGCATTCTGTCAGCGATTAATTGATTATTTATCTACAGGTCATTTTGAAGTGTATGATCAAATTGTCTCACTCTGCGCAGAGCACGGGGGAAAAAGCCTCGCCCTAGCGCAACAAATTCAACCGAGAATCTTATTAACGACCGATTCACTGGTTGAATTCAATGACAAGTATGCCGAGTGTGATAATGAGGATGAAACTTTATGGCTGTCTTTAGATAATGATATGTCAGAAGTTGGGGAACTGTTAGAGCAACGCTTTTCATTGGAAGATCAACTTTTATACACCTTGTCGACTTATCATAAAGAAACTGTTGCCGCTGAAGAATAACACCAAATAAAAATCCACATAACGCCAAATTTTCGATGACGTCTGTGGATTTAATTTACAATAAATTCAGCGGTTTTGTATTATTTCGCGGCTGCGGCTGCATCTTGACCAGCAATAGCTAATAATTCAACTTCAAATACGAGTGTCGAATTAGGTGGAATATCTGCACCCGCACCTTGAGCCCCGTAACCAAGTTCAGATGGAATGTATAATTTATATTTACTACCAACATTCATCAATGCAACACCTTCAGTCCAACCTGGGATAACCTGATTTAGGGCAAATGTAGCGGGTTCGCCACGTTCAACCGAACTATCAAACACATTACCATTAAGCAATGAACCGGTGTAATGAACTGTCACCGTATCTTGCGGGGTTGCTAGTGTGCCAGCGCCCACTGTCAGTACTTCGTACTGTAAACCGGTATCAGTTGTAGTGACACCTTCTTTCTTACCATTTTCAGCAAAGAAACCGGTTGCTTCAGCCAGTGCTTTTTCACTTTCAATACGCGCAGCGTCAGTTGACAACGTATTCATTTTTTCATCGTACGCTTTTAATACCGTTTGTAATTCTTCATCAGACAGTTGCGTTTTTTCATTTAACGCATCTTGAATACCTTGAACGATGATATCCTTGTCTAGTGGCGCACCAAGCTCTTCTTGACGCTTAAGGGGGGCAACTAAGTTACGAGCAACGATAGAACCAATTGCATAAGCCGCTTGTTGATCTTCGGTGTATGATTTAATGTCTGTTACTTTTTCAGCTGGCGCATCTTGACCACATGCTGCTAACAGCGATACAGCCGAAGCCAGAATTGTTACTTTAAAAAATTTTTTCATCGAAATACCTAATTAAAATAATGCAGTGTAATTTCACAGTTACGTTCTAAGTTACTTAATAATAACTAACTTTTGTTTCCATACAAGATATTCCAGAGTATAAATACAAAAAATGATAAATCATCCTAATTTACTTAATTTTACATCCTATTTTTCGCATGTTTACAGACTTCGATAAAATAGCGGTCGGCCGAGTATTACATGTTAAACTCAGCGCAGTAAATAATATAAACAGCGGATTAGAGAATGGAATTACAACAATTAGAAGAGCGTCTCTGTAATCTAGAGATGAAGCTGAGCTTCCAGGACGATACGATTGACCAATTAAATAATGCAGTGATTGACCAACAAAAAGTGATTGAAGACCAAAAAATCCAACTTACTTTTTTAATTAACCGCATTAAAACCATGCAGGTTGGTGGCAACATGGCAAGTGAATCCGATGAAACGCCGCCACCACATTATTAATCACTGATTGACACACGGCTAGTCGGTTAATAATCAATAGACCAAAAAAGATGCCAGTCATTCATGCCTGGCATCTTTTTAATTTGCTATAACCTAAGTCACAGTAATTCGCGCCCTAAGCGCTAGCAATAACCGCGATAGACTAGTGGCAATGACCTTCGCCACCGCAACAACCGCCTGCTTTTGGTTCTGCAGACTCATCACTGCCGCAACAACCTTCGCCACCGTGCTCATGTTTATCACCATGACCACCACAACAGCCTTCACCACCGTGCTCGTGCTTATCGCCACAACCACCATGTTGATGATCATTGTCATGGTCATGGTCACAGCCACAACCGCCCGCCGCTGAGT
The DNA here is from genome assembly GCA_047628235.1 of Moritella sp. GTDB lineage: Bacteria > Pseudomonadota > Gammaproteobacteria > Enterobacterales > Moritellaceae > Moritella. Next base: position 4,459 of record JBLHPA010000053.1, on the reverse strand, counting down.
GGATAAAACCCGCTTCACTTTCTTCTTCAGTTGCTTCGCGAATGCCTAAAACTTCACCGGTAAATTGTAACGTACGACCAGCAAATGGATGATTAGCATCCACAATAACAATATCATCTTCCACACCAGTGACAATGACGGTACGATGACCATCATCCGTGTCAGCGGTAAATGCCATACCTGGTTCAACACCGTCAACACCTTCAAATAGCGCGGCAGGTACTTCCTGAACTAATAATGGATCGTAAATACCATAACCTTGCTCAGGCTCTACAGTAACGTCGAACTCATTGCCAACAGTTAGGCCTTCCAATTCAGCTTCTAAGCCAGGAACAAGGTAATCAGAGCCCATTAAAAACTCAAGGGGTTGTGAATCACGAGTATCATCAATGAGTTCACCTTTGTCATCCGTTACTGCAAAATGTAAGGTCACTACTGATTTTTTTTCAATTATCATATCTATTCTCTGTTTCCAATTAACTATTACGGCTAGTCTGCAATACAATTCGAGTTAACCACCCATAAAGGCCTCACCCTACCTTGCCTATTGCTTAAAGACACCAATTATCTGTTCAAAATCCCGGGTGGCGGTATTCACCTCTCCTTCAGCCTGTGATTGAGTATAGCCACAACTGACACATTCAATTGTTTCTACCCCATTCACCTGAAACAGCTGGATCACATCTATTTCTTTGCACGATGGGCACTTAGCGCCGGCAACAAAGCGTCTTTTCTTCCTTTCTACCACAGCAACCTCCCTATCATTTTGATACGCAAACAACTCTAAGGTAAAGGGTTTAACCATACGTTTGAAGTCGTCTAGGTATAGAGTGTACTTTATTATTGATGCACATTTCAAAGTTTAACATTTTAAACTGTGCATAAATCCGCTAAAATCTGCTCAATTTATAGTTACTAATAGCCTTCTTATGATCATAGCTAGCGATATCGAACTTCTGCGGGGTGGTAATCCACTCATCATTAATACCAGTGCCAAGATTAATCCAGGCCAAAAAGTCGGTCTGGTCGGAAAAAATGGCTGTGGTAAATCCAGCTTATTTGCCCTTATTCGCAATGAGATCAGCCTTGATAATGGCAGTCTCACTTATCCAAGCAGCTGGAAAATAGCCAGTGTGGCACAAGAAACCCCTGCATTGGATCGTACCGCGCACGACTATGTGCTAGATGGCGACCATGAGTATCGAGAATTAGAGGCCAAATTAGCCCAAGCCGAATTGGTCGATGATGGGCATAAGATCGCAGAAATACACGGTAAACTAGATGCCATAGGCGCTTACAGCATTCAAGCCCGTTGCTCGGAGTTATTATCCGGCTTAGGCTTTAGTGAAGAGAAGCAGCAATTATCAGTACAGAGCTTCTCTGGTGGTTGGCGCATGCGTTTAAACCTAGCCCAAGCGCTGTTATGCCGATCTGATCTGCTGTTGCTCGATGAGCCAACCAACCATTTAGATCTCGATGCCGTGATCTGGTTAGAAAAATGGTTAAAGCAATATACAGGCACCCTGATGCTGATCTCACATGATCGTGATTTTCTTGATGCGATCATCACCAAGATCATTCATGTCGAAGATAAAAAACTGAATGAATATACTGGTGATTATACTTCATTCGAAAAACAGCGTGCAGAGAAACTCTCTCAGCAACAGTCTATGTTTGAAAAGCAACAGCGTGAAGTAGCGCATATGCAAAATTATATTGACCGTTTCCGCTATAAAGCATCCAAAGCCAAACAAGCACAAAGCCGGATCAAAGCAATGGAGCGCATGGAACTGATCTCAGCAGCCAATGCAGACTCCCAATTCAGCTTCAGCTTCCGTAAACCCGACGCGCTACCGCTCCCCCTATTAACCATGGAAGAAGTTTGTGCTGGTTACAGTGACAACTTGATCTTGGATAATATCAAGCTAAATTTAGTACCCGGCAGCCGGATTGGCTTGCTCGGTCGTAACGGTGCGGGTAAATCAACACTGATCAAACTACTTTCCGGTGAACTAGCCCCTTTACAGGGCATCTTGGAAGTCAACCCCAACTCCAAAGTGGGTTATTTTGCCCAGCATCAACTGGAGTTTTTACGTTTAGACGACAGTCCACTGCAGCACATGGCACGCTTGGCTCCCGACAAAAATGAACTCGAATTACGTAAATTCCTTGGTGGATTTGGATTTCTTGGTGAAAAAGCGCTAGATATCGTTAGGCCTTTCTCCGGCGGTGAAAAAGCCCGTTTGGTGCTGGCGCTAATCGTTTGGCAAAAACCCAACCTGCTATTGCTCGATGAACCGACTAACCACCTTGATTTAGAGATGCGTCATGCGCTTTCTGTCGCCCTACAGGGCTTTGAAGGGGCAATGGTTGTGGTATCCCATGATCGCCACTTATTACGCTCGACTACCGATGAACTTTATCTGGTGCACGATAAAAAAGTACTGCCCTTCGATGGTGATCTCGATGATTACCATCAATGGCTGAGTGAACAACAAAAAATTGAAAAACAAGTAACCCAAGTCACCAATACCAGTGCCAACAGCGCACAAGGGAAAAAAGATCAAAAACGTAAAGCCGCTGAATTACGTAAACAAACCCAACCACTGCGTAAACACATAGAAAAACTCGATAAGCAGCTAGAAACGTTAGCGAGTAAACTCAGCACTGTGGAAACACAATTGAGTAACAGCAGTATCTATGAAGAGCAGAATAAAGTGCCGCTTAAGCAAGCACTGAGTGATCAAGCCAGTTATGTGGTTGCCATTGAAGAGTGTGAAATGAACTGGATGGATGTAACTGAGCAACTCGAGGCCATGGTCACTGAAAGTGAACAGGCATAGCTTAAATTTGTGCGTATATATGAGTGAGCAGAAAATCACTGCCTCACTCATATATGTCCTACTCACAGTGCCAGCCACTCCTTAGCGTACCCTTGGTATTGTTCACTTTTCAGCAATAATAAATTAGCCTGAGCCTCTGCTTTTTTAGCCTGTTCAAATTGGCTCATTGCTAACATAAAACGCCATTTATCCGTATCTTTAACAGTCACACTTTTATTAACATCTAACAATTTATAATACGCTTTTTCGGCATCACGCCAACGTCCTTCAAGATAAAGTAATTGCGCCTGTTGCTGACCATTTTTAGCCAAAACAATACCCGCAACCTCTGCCTGCTGCAGCACCAAGAGTGCTTGTCCCCGTTCTCTTGCCATTAACCATGCATCGGAGAGACCTTTATAATAGGCAGTATCCAGCTTGATAACACGCCGTTCAGCCCCTTCAAGGTAAACCGTCGCAGCCAGCCTTGGTTGCTGCAGGGTAAGATACAAAGAAGCCAATACCCGATATCCTTGCGCAGTTAACAAGCCTTGGTTACGGGTGACCGCCAGTGTAGACAGTGCTGATTGTTCATCATCCAGCTGCAGATAGCTGTATGCCAGCCTCTCCCAATAATCTTTGTTGCTGGGGAAATCAACCACTGCAACAGCCAGCTGTTTATTTAATAATTGATGCAATTCCAAGCGCTGCAGCAATGCCAGCAATAATTGCAGATAAGACTCATTCATTGGCACGAGTTTATAGGCCTGCTGTGCAGCAGACAGTGCCTGACTGAGGTGTGCTTGCAGATAATATGCCTGAGCCAATAGCGCCGCATTTGCGGCTTGTTGCCGCGTACTGATATGATACTCGGCCAGTTTTTTGTCATCCAGCTTGCTCACTAAGGCAAACCATGCCGTTAAATGCTGTGCAACTGTTGCCCATTGCGCGTTTTCATCGATTTCAGAACGCGTTGTTTTCATCCCTTGCTGTTGCGACGCTGCTAGTTGCCCCGCCAGCTGTTGAAACGAGAGTTGCTGCTTTGCTGATAACGGCAGCGTTAATAAATGACTCACCACCGCATAACTTTCTGCATAATTCGGCTGCATCAGTAATACCTGTAACAGCAAATTACCTGCCAGTAACTGCCGCTGAGCAGAATGCGTTATCTGCTGCTGATAAAATGCGTAAATATCTGCATACAGGGCGGCCGGTGCCAATTTTCTATCCTGTGTCTCCACCAATGTGCCCGCTAAGTTTACATAACGATTATAGACAGACGCAGGTACCTGCTGTGCCTGAGCGCAAACTGCAAAAAGCAGGATGGTAAGCAGTAAGAGGATGCAAGTCAGATAACCTAATTTAGTCAAACGCAAACTCAACCCTCCGCTGCTTCCAAACCTCAGTGCCTTGTGGCGCTTTTTCAAACTGCTCACGGCGTATCGCTTTACGTACTGCCCTGACAAAATAACCCCGCGGATTTTCCTCAATAACCTTGATCTCCTGTACGCGACCTGTGTCATCAATCAAAATGTGTAATAACACGTGCCCTTCAATTTTTAGCCGTTGCGCTTTATACGGGTATTGTGGTTGAACTTTGCGCAATACCTTAGCAAAACCGATCTCAGGCTGATCCA
>JBLHPA010000052.1:0-18050 GCA_047628235.1 Moritella sp. | reverse complement strand
ATCAAGGTAATAAAGTCCCACGCTGCTGGAACAATACCAAAGCCAGTAATTTGATGTGCCTCTAATGCCTTAAACACCTGCTTTAAGCGATTGAGAGGATAACCAATAACTAATCTTGTACCTGCGAGTAGAGCTGAACGCATACGCCCTAATGCAAATGAATGGCATAATGGCATTAGTAATAGTTCACGATCATGCTCATCATTACCCACTTGCTGAGTAATGTGCTTAGTAGCATCAAGAACTTGTTGATGGGTTAACGCGACACCTTTGGGCTCACCTGTAGTACCACTGGTAAAAATAATGTCGGCGATCAGCTCAGCAGAAGCTTGATGTGAATATGTAGATAATTCAGAGCAAGGTTCTAATAGTGGTTCAAACGAGATTAACTCACAACGAGGTTGCGTTTTTTCTCTAATAAATACCAAAGATGATGCTTCCGCTTTAGGGTCAACAACAACACAACGCGCCGCTAAAAAATGCACCGCAAAATAGCTGCAAATGAACGCATAACCATTATTTGCATGCAAAATAACATTATCATTCGCCTGTACTTGCTGTAATTTTAAGTTACTCGCTGCATTAATAATATCTTGCTGAAAGCGAAAAAAACTAACTGCACGATCTTTATCTTGGATCGCAATATGCCCTGGTGTTAATTCTGCACGCTGAATAATCTGGTCTATAACTGACATATTATGAGTTGCCTATCCGTGATTTTTGACTGCATCCAAAATATCTTCTACATCTTCAATATCTAATGTTTGCTCAATATCTAAAGCGATACCCATTTGTGTTTCTAGTGCCGTAATAATTTGCATATGACCTAATGAATCCCACTCTGCGATATCACCAACAGCTAATTCGTCATTTATTACTTCAATATCTACATTCAAAGTTTCAGCGATAAGTTGATACACTTGTTGTTTTGTTACTTCACTCATAATTATTTCCAATTTTAATAAATAAATTCAATTTTTTCATGTCTCAAAACTTAATACATAACGTATTTTCACAGAGCAAAGCTTGCATAATAAATATGCAAGATTAACTAAAAATAATACAGGTTATGAATTAAGGATGACTTCTGCAAGTTTAAAATCGAGTTCATGATCAATATCAACCGATCTTAAGGCTGGCATTTTAATACTAAATACCGCATCCGTATAATTAATACCTTGATTAGCAATAAGCGCGTCCGTAGTAAAAGCATAGACTGCACCATTTAGACGGTAATACGTCGGTAAGTCTTGACTGCGCTTACCTTTAATATCTTCACGAATAAAATTGCCCATATTGTCATCGCTAGGAATGATATTACTCCAAAGAGGGCTGTGTTCACATTCACACACAGACACAACGCCATCTCCTCGTTTCGTATCGAGCATTTCCAACGCCTCATCAATATCAGTCGAGGTTCTCAATGGCGATGTCGGCTGTAATATAACAACAATATCAAACAGCTCAGTACGACTGAGCGTATTTATCATATGCAAAATAACGCTGTTCGTTGTTGCACTATCCCCAGCAATATCGGCCGGGCGCATAAAAGGAACATCAGCGCCATATTGTTTACTAATTTCGGCAATTTCATTGCAATCAGTACTGACTACGACACGGTCGATGTAATCAGAATTTAACCCAGCATCAATAGACCAAGCAATTAATGGTTTTCCTTGTAGAGGTAACACATTTTTACGTGGTAAACGTTTACTGCCTCCACGTGCAGGAATAATAGCAAGTACCTTCTTACCCTTGATCATTCGTTCATTCCTAAACTATAAATATCCGCTTGGGCTCGATTAAAATCATCCATACGCCCGATATCCAACCAATATTCATGAATAGGAAACATCAATACATCCTTTGTTTCAGCTATATGCTGCTCTAACAACGTCGGCATATCAATTACATGATTTAACGGTACTGAACGCGCCAACGCTTGGCTAACAACATAAATACCCGCATTAACAAAAAAGCGCTGCGTTGGCTTCTCGACCATACTGATAATTTTGTTGCCTTCACCATTAATGACACCGTAAGGAACCTGATACTCATACTCACGCACGCACATTGTAGCATCGGCATTATTTTCATTATGAAATTCTAACAAATGCTCAAAGTTAACTTTCGTTAATACATCACCATTCATCATGATAATAGGTAGATCAGGCATTTCTTTCGGTAACAAACCTAACGCACCACCAGTACCCAATGGGCTGTCTTCATGCACGTAATGAATGTTAACCCCCCACTTACTGCCATTACCAAAATGTGCTTGTATTTGCTCAGGCATGAAGTGAGTTGAGATATAAAAGTTAATAAAACCGGAATGAATAAAATTTAAAATAACGGTTTCTAAGATTGGCTTATTGCCAATATGTAACATGGGTTTTGGACAATTATCCGTTAAGGGACGTAAGCGAGTACCAAAACCACCGGCCATAATAAACACAGGATTATTATGTTGCGGTTTAGTCATGGCATCATGCAGCGTTTCTAGCCCTATCACTTTGCCGTTATCAAGAATAGGGACCGATAGAATTCCTCGGGTTTCCATTATATCAATTAGCGCTTGCTTTGTTACATTTGCTGACACCGTAATCGGTGATGTATTCATCACTTCTTTAACTGACGTATCTAGCGATAAACTTCGTAATAAACCACGACGGATGTCACCGTCAGTAACAACACCCAGCAAATTTTTGCTGCTATCAACAACCAAAGCCACACGTAGCGCTTCGTTATCAATAATTAGTAATGCTTCTTTAATGGACTGTTCTGGCCCAATTAAGATATTTCCCCAGTTATGACTCATTTATTAACCCTTTTTTGGAATCATGCAGATACGTCCATTAAATACAGTGCACGCCGCAGGTATATTTTTTGTAACAGCAACTCCAGCACTCACAACTACATTATTAGCCAATTTAATTCCCTGAATAACACTGGCCCCAGTACCGATATGAACATACTCACCTGTAGTAACATCACCGCTGATCGTTACTCCTGGGGCGATATGGTTATGCGCACCAATAACACAGTCATGTTCAATAATCGCACCACTGTTAATAATACTGTTGACACCAATAACTGCACCCGCTTGAATAATAACCCCAGGCATAACTTGCACGCCATGTCCAAGTTCAGCATAAGGAGATATTATCGCACTGCCAGCTATAACTCTTTCAAACCGATACCCTAAGGCAGTAAATTTCGTAAATAACTTTTCTCTCAATGTGTTACCAGGCAAGGAACCTAATCCATTAACTAGGTTAATATCATCAGAAGAGAATGTTAATACATCATCATCTTGTAAATAGTGAGGGATACCTTGTAATGCACGTCGATGAATATCAAGTTCAGGACTTACAAGTCCTAACACTTCGGCGTTTTGCTGTTTTAAAGCATCAACTAATACTGCAGCATGCCCACCAGCACCGAGTATGACTAAAGGCTTATTCAACTATAATATCTCCAACCATATAAGATCTTGTCGCTATCTTCCCCTGAAGCTCCCAAAAACAATTTGGATTAATACCGTGACCCGGGCGCTTAATGGTTAGATTAGTATCATCGAAAACTTGACCCTTATCGATATTCGTCATTGCGACAATACTTTTTCTTGCCACTGCTTTGTTCTTTATTTCGGATGGGCGAGGACCTTTAATTCCATCGCCTAAGGCCAATTCCACATCACGAATAGCTCGTACCATCTGAGCTAGTTCATCAGGCTCTAATGACGCGTTGTGATCCGGTCCGTCCATCTCTTTATCTAACGTAAAATGCTTTTCAATTAGTACAGCACCACAAGCCGCCGCCGCAATTGGGATCGTAATGCCAGCACTATGATCGGAGTACCCTACGGGTAGATGAAATGCATTAGCCAGTGTAGCCATCGCATTAAGATTAATATCAACAACAGGCGCTGGGTATTCAGTCGTACAGTGTAATACTGTTACCTTTTGTTTTAACGCAGCCTTTCCGGCTTCAGAAAAGTAGGCCGCTTGAAATGCCTCAATACTTGGCTTTGTATCAACATTAGCCGTATAACCAAAGGCAATAACGCCTAATACCGACTCAATCTCAGATAGTGTAGCCATGCCTGTTGAGACTATAAGATCACAGCCAGTTTGCGCATGAGCAAGAACTAGCGGTGCATTGGTGATCTCACCCGATGGTAATTTAAGTCTGGTTAAACCCAAGTCGTTAACTAAAAAATCTAAACTATCGAAATCAAATGCTGTTGATAAAAATTCAATACCTAATTGGTTACAATAAGCAATCAACTTGTGATGCGTATCATAGCTAAGTTCAAGCCGTGTTAGCATATCAAACTGCGATTCTTCTTTTCCGGTATTAGTTATTTGATACTCAGCTTGTTTTGCGTTCTCAGTAACTAAATTTTTAGCTTTAAACGTTTGAAATTTAACAATGTCAGCACCCGCATGATAAGCCGCATCAACTAAAGAAAATGCTAACTGCTCATCACCATTATGGTTAACTCCAGCTTCCGCAATAATTAACGTCATCAATTAATCCTTTTTAACATCATAAAATGTTTTCATTGTTTCTAGCGGTATTGTTTTTAACATATGAATAATTTGACCACTAGCATCCCCCTGCCCATAGGGGTTGTGCACACCTTTTAATAAAGCTTGAACATCATCACTGAGCGCCGTTTTAATCGACGAGCTAATCGCCGCTTTCGTTGCTGCACAGTGAATAACACTATCAGCACTTAAGCGGCCGTATTGACGAACACCTATATTGATTGTGGGGACATAAAATGACGGGACTTCAATAATACCACTCGATGAATTGCCAATCACAATACTGGCATGCTTTACCGCACTTAAATAGCGAACCTGCCCTAAAGACTGGATGGCAAAAACTCGTTTCGGATTATCTTGAGCGTACTTTTCCAACATAGGGATAATACGACGCCCACCATCATCGGCATTTGGATATGTTAGGATCACTTGTAACTCAGGATAACAATCTAAACTATCGAGTAATGCTTGAAATGAACGTTCAGGATGTTCTTCACCCAATGTTACAGGGTGGTAAGTAACTAATACAAAAGGTTGCGATAACTCAAATCCCAGAGATTGCCCTAACTCTGCAACATTCATAAACGAACTACGCTGCAAATGATCTAAACCGATCGCACCAACATTATTAACTCGTTCAGGCGCTTCACCGAGTTGAATCACTCGTTGGCGATATGCTTCCGTAGAAGTGCAGTGTAAATAACTTAATTTAGTAATAGCATGCCTGATCGCATCATCATAAGCGCCTTCAGTTAACTCACCGCCATGTAAGTGAACAACAGGAATACGTAGGATCATTGCAGTCTGTGCTGCAGCTAGCGCTTCAAAACGGTCACCGAGAATAATCAATACATCCGGTTTTAAACGACTAAGTGCATCAGCAAAGCCCAGTACACCTAACCCCATGCTCTTCGCTACGCCAACAGCACTATCTGATGATAATAATATTTCAATTTTTTCATCAATAACAAAACCATCTTGTTCAATCTGATGATAGGTATGGCCAAACTCTGGTGATAAATGCATACCAGATACAAGTAACTGCAATGCTAATTCCGGGTCCGCTTGAATATCTTTCAAAAGCCAATACAACAAGCCATATTCAGCTCTTGTGCCGGTAAATACGGCAACATTTTTTGTCATATTAGCCACCCACCCCAACCGGACTACTCGGTAAATTAATCAGGTGTGCTTCCACCCATTCAGACACACTCAAATCACCACGTAAGGCATCTTTGAACATAGGTAGGCGATGCATTAACTGCCATATAGGTCTTGTCATCACGCCACTGGCATTGGTTTTTTCTAACATCAGGTTACGACTAGCGACGTCTGGACAGATGATGGCGTTTAACCAATAATTTGATTTCGCGTATTCAGGCTCTTGTACAAAGTGAAAATCGCTACCAGCAAAGAATTTTGCGTAATGATCAGCTAATTCACGCTTTTGCGCTAAAAATGTCGGTAATACTTCCATCTGCGCGCAGCCTAATGCCGCATTCAGGTTGGGCATACGATAATTAAATCCCGCTTCATCATGATAGAACTCATAAGGGTGCGGTACTTTCGCTGTCGTCGTGACGTGTTTAGTATGTAAACCAACATCGGGGTCACGACATAACACCATACCGCCGCCACCGGTCGTGATCACTTTATTACCGTTAAAGCTAATCGCAGCAAATTCGCCTAAGCTACCCGTGTGTTTACCTTTATAAAATGAGCCAAGACTTTCAGCCGCATCTTCCACCAATACAAGGTTCCAACGTAAACACTCTGCGATGAGTTCATCCATTTCCACTGGATGCCCAAAAGTATGCATAGGAATAACAGCACGGATACGCTGACCGGTGATTTTGTGTATACATTCACCTTGCGCATTTAACTTAGCGAACTGTTGTAAGTATTTTGCCATCGACTGTGGACATAAACCCAGACTAACTTTTGATACATCGACAAAAATAGGCTGAGCGCCCATGTGGAATAACGCATTACAGGTCGCCACAAATGTGAGGGCTTGGGTGATCACAAGATCGCCAGGTTGGACTCCAGCCATGTACAAGGCAGTATGCAGTGCCGCCGTGCCATTAACGGTTGCGACCGCTTTTCCGGTGCCAGTATAATCTTCAATGTGTTTTTCAAAATCATTCACATATTGCCCAACACTCGATACAAATGTACTGTCGATAGTCTGGTTTACATAGGCTTTTTCATTACCGTTAAATGTCGGAACATGTAACGGGATAAAGTCATCGGTGGCATAAGTATCACGGACAAACTTAATTAGTTCATTATGCATTAAAGCTATCCTACATTTTACTGTCTAAGTATTTACCGGTTTCTTTATGGCCAAAATCAGGGATCATAGTAAAAAACAATTCCACGATCTCATCCTTACTCCAAGCCTTAGCGTCTTTCATTGCACCTATCTTAGCTTCAAACAAAGTCACTAATTCAGCATCAAATACAGCGTCGTTTTTAATCACCCCGAGGTTGTTAAAACGTTGCATATCTAAGGTTTCATTATCGGTAAAAAACTCTTCAAAGTCTTTTTCACCCGTGGTGTCACTGTCGGTGAATAAACACGGCCATTTACCCTGTTCTGGCAGGGTGTCAACTAATGCACGCGCTTCGTCTTCGTCTTTACACAGATGTGGTTCGTAGCCTAACTGTTGCAGGTATTTAACCGCAATATCGGCAAACGAGATCAGATGTAATGATTCACTTAATTTAGGGAAAAATATATCGCGGTTTTCACCAAAAATACAGGACATCAAACACAGTTCACCGGACTCTTTCGGCGTCACGAAATAACGTTTAATATCTTGCGGTGCCACTATCGGCTGACGCTTTTGAATACGCTGATTAAAACCATGTAATAAGGAACCATCAGAAAATGCCACATTGGCAAAACGGGCTGTTGAAATGGCAATATCAGCACTGCGACGCATTAAGAACATTTCCATGATCCGTTTCGATGCACCCATCATATTCACTGGATTAGCCGCTTTGTCAGTAGACACACAGAAATACTTTTTCGCGCCCGCGGCGGCAGCTTGCTGCATGGTTTTTTCGGTATTAAATACATTCACATCGATCATACGCATCAGAGTATAGGGGTCTTTTTCACTGCGTACATGTTTTAGTGCTGAGAGGTTTAACACATAATCGTATTGACCGTCAGCTTGAATGAAAGCATCGTATTCTAACGAACCAATATCTAGTGCAAACGTCTGAAAGTCGCCGTCGATGTAACCAAATGAACTGCGGATATCCCGCACCAGTTCAACCATGTTGTTTTCACTAATATCGACGACATGTAGTTTCTTAGGCTGACGCTTAAAGATCTCTTTTGTTACAGCTTGACCAATTGATCCTGCACCGCCAAGCACTAAAAAACGAGAATCAGATACGATTTTTTGTAAAATTGCGTCGTGATCTTGAATATCCGCCGTGAACAGCTCTTTGTCACGGCCAATGAGGGATAATATTGATGACATTACCTGTCGGATCCTTAAATTAGAAATATTGATTAACGCTCTGATTTAATCGCAGTGCAGTTACGCAAAGAGTATATCAAAATATTCATACATCTGTTAGTTGCAGCGACACATACAAATCAACCAGCACAATAAAAGCATTTATTTCTGGATTTGTTATCTAAACTGCACAGCCAATACTACAAATGAATTGCATAAGATGTTTACCTAGAAATTGTGCCATTAGATTATGAACAATCTTGAGCCGTAATGAGGATAAAGAAATACTCAGTGGCCATACCGCAACGGGTTAACCACTGAATGATACCTTTAAATAGAATCGGTTATTGCGTGAATATCAAAATATAAGCGCATCGGTTAACTGGGGCACAAATTGAAGTGCGCCTTGTTCCGATAAATGATCCGTATCAAAATAATAAGAAACCACCTTATTTCCTACCATGCAACGCCCATCATGACAAAATGTATCCGCGGGATCGATGAGCGTAACTTCATAGTCTCTAGACTCACGAAGCTGAGTGAAAATATTATTTACTCTTTGCTGCAATACTAAATGCTCCTCTAGGCTAACAGATTTATTCTGTAATGAAGCCAGCGGAACGTTTGATAAATAAGCCCCATAGAATAATTTCTGAGGCCGATACTTTTGTTCGGGCACCTGCAAAATAATGTGCGGCACAATACCAATTGCATTATATTTTTTAATTGTTTGCTTAACTCCCTGCTCAAATGCTGCAAAAGAGTCTTCTTTATTTTTATCGCCATACTCATTTAAACTTAAGTAGGTCATTTTTGCACTATTGCTATATCCCTGTTCTGTATAATACGTCCATCTAGCGGATAAAATTACAGTTTTAATATTATTATCTTGTACATAATTGAATAAGCGATTATTTAATTCAAAGCAATTTTTTTCTTTTTGATCCGAACGCAATGGGTGTACACCTAATAAAGGCGGGCAACCTGAAAAACCGGCGTATTCCCCTTTTTTTCTATTTATTCCTGCCCATTTTTCAAACGCGGGTAATTGGGAGTACATATGCGAATCCCCCATTACGATGAAATCAGTTTGTTGCTGTGATTTTTGTCCTAGACTGCATAACCAATTATTGCTTGTTAATATTTGCGCATCATCAAAACAAGCTGCAGGTGCCCTAGATATAGAATTAAGTACCGTTTTAGGTACATTAAAGTTAGCTTGATTATTGAGATATTTAGAGCTTACAGAAGTAAATGTGAGAATAAATACGCCTGCATAAAGAAGGATAGAACCCCGAACAAACAGATTGTTTTTTCTCCCGTTTACTTCGATTAGCGTATATGATAACCAGCCAATAGCAATGGACAGACTTAACCCAGCAAGAATGTACACAAAGCTTAGCGCCCCAAAAATATAAGTTAACGCAACAAAGATTGGCCAATGCCAGAGATAAGTGGAGTAAGACGTTTTACCTAAAAACTGAGCTACCGGATTATGTGTTATAAACCCATTATCCCTATTTGCAATAAGAATGAGATACGTGCCGATAACTGGTATGGCCGATAAATAACCTGGCCAAACCAAGTCACTGGAAAGTAATAAGTAACTCCCCAGAATCATAGTAATGCCTAAACGATATACATTCCTTTTAGTGTTGTCTGTTAACTCTTTGGGATATAAGAATGCGATTCCCCCTAACAACATTTCCCATGCTCTTGTTGGCAATAAATAAAATGCTGAGTTTGGCCAGTTCACCGAAACATAGACACAACTGATAAATCCTAAGGCGGTACTGATCAGGATCACTTTAGGTATGACTTTAATATTAACCATACGCTTTATAGCTAACAATATCAGTGGATATAAAACATAAAATTGCCACTCCACAGATAAAGACCAAGTATGCAATAACCATTTTTGGTCTGAATCAACGTCAAAATAGCCACTTTCTCGCCAATAAGCTATATTTGATAAAAAATTAAGACTCTTATGCACATGCTTAGCTAATAACTCATAATCTGGCGGAATGATAAAAAACCATCCCACAACTAATACAACACTGCAGAGAATGAGTAGTGCAGGGATAATTCTCTTCGCTCTTGCAAAATAAAAATTTATTAAAGCGAATTTATTGTCAACTAAACCACTAAAAATAATGCCCGTCATTAAAAAACCGGAAATGACAAAAAATACGTCAACGCCAGCAAAACCGCCAGGCAGTAATTGAGATTTAAAGTGATATAGCATAACGCCAAACACTGCAAGCGCTCTTAAACCATTTATATCTTTTCTAAATTTCACAAAAACCACATTCCATAATCTTGGGCCAACAATAGTACATGGATTAAATTTAACTCTCAATTAATGACAGTTAAAAAATGACATGTTTCAACACAACCTGCTATAGAAACAGTGAATACTTACCTGATTACCCATAAAGCGGTGATTAAATCGATAGCAATATTCAGTTACATATCTGGATGAATGCTTATCTCCAAGTGAATGATAAGTATCTAATACTTATTTTTAACATTATTAATCATAGCGTTAGCTAATATTAACCGTTCATTTTGAACGCTGAACTGAGCTACTTAGTGCTTATGCATGGGGTATGATCACTTTCACCTCTGCCAGCAGGTTCTTAAATTCCCGTGCCAATGCCACTTTCGCCCCTTCATCACCATGCACAATGCGGATCTGTTGCGGTTGATGGCGCATGCGCTTAACAAAATTGATCAAACCCGCCTGATCGGCATGGGCAGAATAACCACTGATGGTATGGATCCCAGCGTTAATGTCAATGCGTTGACGATTACCATTCACGGGTAAGTAGACATGTCCGCCACGTGGGCCGTATTTTTGAATATCACGGCCAGGGGTGCCCTGAGCCTGATAACCGACAAATAATATATCGGCTTTGGGATCGGGAAGAAAGCGTTCGAGGTAGTTGATAATACGCCCACCACTGCACATGCCACTGGCGGCGATAACAATGGCAGGTTTGTTTCTGCTGGCGAGGTAGTTCACCACAGACAAATGCTCCTGGTGGCTGTCGATGGTGTAAAGCTGTTCAAAATCTAAAGGATGGCGGCCTTGGTTTAGTTTGGCCTGGGCTTCTTGATCCCACAGGTGTTTGAAATCACGGTATCGCCGGGTGAAGTTCGCGGCCATCGGCGAGTCGATGATGATCTCCAGGTTTTGCCACAATGCGGCCTTGCCCTGCTTCCCTTTCTGCTTCCCTCCCTGCTGCCGTGCTTGTTGTTTCTCAGTGTAAATAAAGTGCTCTATTTCGTAAAGCAATTCCTGGGTTCGGCCGATGCTGAATGCCGGGATCAGTACCACGCCATTATCACTGACCGCTTTTTCGATGATGGCTTTGAGGTTTTGGCTGCGTAACCTGCGATTGGGATGCAGTTTGTCGCCATAGGTGCTTTCGATCACCAGGGTATCGGCGCGATACGGGGCTTTGGGGGCGGGCAATAAGGGCGCGTAAGGTGCACCGAGATCGCCGGAAAAGACCACGCGGTGCCGTTTCACGGCTACTGATTTGCGGCTGTTTTTAACCTGCCTATCGGCAATCGCTTGACTATCAGCGGTCGACAGATCTATCTCAACATAAGCGGAACCCAGAATATGCCCAGCAGGCTGAAACTTGATCTTGGCTTGTTGATATAAAGTCACCGGTGACTCATTGGCTACTTTTGGCGCGGTCACTGATTGCGCAGCAGTAGCGGGATCCGAACTGAGATCGAGGGATTGCCATTGTTTATAGGGCAGCGCCACCAGCTGTTTGGTTAATAGGGCTAAGCAGGTTTTAATCATGGTTTTGTTGCGAGTTACCCCGACCTTGAGGGCATCTTCAATCACGAGGGGCAATAATGCAGCCGTCGCTTCGGTGGCATAAATGGGGCCGGTAAATCCGGCGGCAAGCAAATAGGGAATGCGGCCGACATGGTCGATGTGGCAGTGAGTAACGATGAGGGCTTGCACTGTGCTGATATCAAAATCGATACTTAACTGCTCGGCACTGGCTCCCCCTGCTGTTTCCGCGCCCTGAAACAAACCGCAGTCGATAAGTACTGAGTGATTGCTATTGATATGTAATTGATGGCAAGAGCCAGTAACACCGTTAACGGCACCGTGATGTTGAATATGCATAATTTCCGTCCTTGGAAACTTTATATAATAACGTGATCACAGGTTAAGAGCATTAAGCCGCTGTGCTGATTTTAGTATGAGATGAACCACTGCTCAGAGCTTGCGGCAATAGAACCCGTTATGGATCGATCAGCAAGGTGCCCTGCATATCCGCGCTCTCACCATCGAGCACTTTAAACAATAACGAATAGGGTATGCGCCATTTCATATCCGCGGTATTTATCGACACGGTTTTGGGGTTCAAGCGGATAACAGTGCCGTAGGTATCTTGGCCGTCATTGTCGACAAAACCCAATGTTTCTCCAACTTGGATCTCTTGTTTGGATAGTCCCTTCGCAATATTAGGCCGGATCGCGGTGTCGACATTATTTAAATTAATGTAATAAAAAGGTAAATTCCATTTTCTGTTGTCCTCTAAATTTAGCACCGACACCCGGGTTCTTCTTACTTCCACTATACGGGCTTTTATCGAGCGATTTTGCTCCGGATCGAAATATTCTACCTCAGTCCCCACTTTCAGTTGCTGTTTTATAGTGGCCATTCTTGCGGGATCTTCGAGTTGCAGATCAATGGCACAGCGCAGGCGAAACAGGTCAAAGCTTGTGGCATTCTGCATCTCTTTTAGTATGTCTGTAAAATTCATGTTTCCTCATTAATCACTAAAAATTTAACTATGATATACTCAAACAAGTGTCAGGTAACGAAGAAATGATACCACTTATGTTTAAGTTAAATAAGATTTTGCTGGTTAACACTGTGCGCGCCAAGTTCCCAAATGTGAAACTTATCTATCTGTTTGGCTCCTTCGCCAGTGGTGAGCAACATACGGGTAGCGATCTTGATATTGCGATATTGCCGATCAAAGCATTGGATAACTTAACGCGCTGGCAAATAGCCCAGGAGCTGGCTTGTGAGCTTGATATTGATGTCGATCTCATTGATTTAAATACGGCTTCAACAGTACTGTGTCAGCAAGTTATCACCACGGGTAAACGGCTGTGGGGAAGTCGTACTGATGATGATTATTTTGCGGTAAAAACAATGTCTATGTACCAACATCTGCAGGAAGAAAGATCCATGATATTAGATGATTTAGCTAAAACTAGCAGTGATAATGAAAGTAAGGATCACGTTCATGAATGATATTCTCATCAACAAAATTGCCACTATCAGGCGTTGTCTAAAACGCATTAAAGATGTTTACGGGGATGGCACCTTGTTTAAACAGGATTATACCCAGCAAGATAGTGTGGTGCTTAACTTACAACGCACTTGCGAAGCCTGTATCGATATTGCCAATCATTTAAACCGCCAGCACCACTATGGTGTGCCGCAAAGCAGCCGTGATAGTTTTACCCTGTTAGCACAAAACAATGTTTTGTCAGTCGCACTGGCTGAAAACCTGAAAAAGATGGTGGGATTGCGTAATATTGCGGTACACGACTATCAAGAACTCAATCTCGATATTGTTGTTCATGTAATTAATAATAATTTAAGCGATTTTGAAAATTTCATCGACGTCGTCAGAGCATAAACATCAATCGCGCCCACCCTGGTTCTCCTCTTCACAAGAGAGGATGTCAAATACAAACGTCAGAATAGTGCTTCAACTCCGTAGTGCCTCTTAGTATCCAGCCTTCAATATTTGTGAATTTAATCATTAAGTAATCCAAAGAAGGTGCAAACCAAAACATGGCATTATCATCTTGTATTTCTACTACTTTGATTACTTCTATATCGCCAAAATAACGGGTAGATAATATTTCTTCACCAACGACTTCATATTCAAATAACTCCATTTCATCAGTCGCTTGCCTTAAGGTATAAAAATGCTTAATACCTTGCTTGATATTGGCTTGGAGTTGCATGGTGATGGTATCTATATCTCGTAATGGATACATCGAACTGTGATATTGTGTTATTTCATGATTAAGGTCGACAAGGGCATCTTGTCCATCATTGGTCATATTAACGCGCATCTCTCGATTTCTAAATCCAGTCATCACTTGGTGAAACTGGTCGGTTAAATAGCGCTTTGTTTGCGGTTCATAATGGCCGGTCGATGTTTGGTAAAACGTGGTACTAATACCGAGGATATCCATGTTACTGCGCGTTAAAAAAGACAGTGTATTGCCTTGTTGTTTAATCTGTCGCTGTAACTCACCGGAATGAAAACCATTTAAATATAGGTCGTAAACAATTTCCTGCTCACAAGATATGTTATCACTTGCTTGAGCTGAAATATTGACTAATCCGGCGGATAATATTAACAATAAAATTTTAAACATGCTGATTTAAAATACTTCATTAATGTTTAGATAAAATTCAGCACCGTCATCGCCAAACCCAATGTCTGCACGTATGTTAACGCGGTCTTTTACATTAAAGCGAAAACCAGTGCCATAGCTCACTAATGTTTCTTCAAATAATGCTGAGATATCATTGGCAACAGCACCCGCACCGGTCCAAAAAACCATGCCAATACGCCAGTAAAGGGGGACTCGATATTCCACTTGGCTAAACACCATGTGGTTGTTTACATGTTTACCTTCTAGGTAGCCTCTTAATTTATCATCACCACCTAAGTTAGCTAATTGCACAAAGGGTGTATCATCACTATTAAATTCACCTTTTACTTGCCATGCAAGCGTACCGACCATATCTTTAAAATGATGATATTGGCTATAATATAATTGATATTGTTCATAACGTTCAGACTGTGAATAACTGTACATCTGGTTAAATTGAAAACCAATATTTATGCCTTTAAAGGCGTTATCAACATTATCTCTGCTGTCATAATCAATTTTAATTGAGCCGCCAATACTATTATCTTTCACCAATACAGCGGTATTGTTGAAAGTGTTTTTTTCAATATCTGTAGGGTTAATCGACGCACCTTTAACACCGAATCCGATGTAAAGATGAGATGATGTTTTTTGCAGCCATATCGCATCAGCAGAAAATTGTTCAGCGGTGTAATGAGTGACATTTTCCGATTGTCCTGATAGACCGTAAAAATAGCTCGCGTCATTAGCGATATTGGCCTTAATAAATAATCTGTTGTTATCGGATTCAAAGAAATTTTTATTTTTTAGGCTAACGCCATAAGATCCATTTTCTGAATAATAGCTATTGAGTGATACAGAGGATGGTTGGCTTAATGTTGCGTCAGATAAATTATATAAACCGACATAAAGCGCGCCGATACCAAGTCCTTTCTCGGGAGTGTAATAAGCAGTAGGAATAATACTTGAATTTAACCCTTGTTCTTTTTCGTATGTTTTACTGGCACCAAATGTATTTAAAATATCGTCAAGGGGCTCGGTTACTCTATTGCCAGGCCAATTAAAGAGCGTGTTATCGGCTACCTCAGGTGCTGAGCTTAATGCTGAAAAACTCGTTAGCATACTCACTAATAATATAGGTTTATAATTTAACAAAGAACTAGCCACCAATTGCAATAATAACCTGCCACGCTTATACGTTACATGTAGGGTTGAATAAGTTTATGTTATCACTCTATATTAAAGCGATAAAGCCTCATTGATGCAATAATGCGCGTCTCGTGTTTAGCGAAAGCAAAAACGCGTAAGAAGACTGTTTCTTCAGAAGCGCCCCCTTTCTTACCGCAATGAACTTTGCTATTTGGTAAAGTCTTGGAAAACCGGATACTTTAGGGGCGGGTGATTGATGAGTTTCAGGGCATTGATAAAGATAACTACAAGCGGAGTAACGCTAATATTTCCGCTGTCTTTTCCTCCATTAGCGGAATATTCTGGCGCGATTCAACATTTAGCCGGATCACTGGCTCAGTGTTTGATAACCGCAGATTAAAACGCCAGTCGGCGAACTCCAAACTAATGCCATCGGTTGCATCAATGACGAGCGCATCGGCTTCGTATTGCGCCCGCACGCGCGCGATTGCCGCTTGCGGATCGGCCAACTTAGCATTGATTTCGCCGGAGGATGGATACGCTTCAATCCGGGCTTTGACAGTGTCAGACAATTTCAGGCCTTTTACCGAGAGCAGTTCAGTGATCAATAACCAGGGGATCATCCCAGAATCGCAGTAAGCGAAGTCACGGAAGTAATGATGAGCACTCATCTCGCCGCCATATACTGCATCTTCTTTACGCATCCGTTCTTTAATAAAGGCATGGCCGGTTTTTGACATGATCGGCGTGCCGCCATTGGCTTCAACAATAGCAATGGTATTCCAGCTTAAACGGGGATCATGAATTATTTTAGCGCCACGCTTGTTAGCTAACGCGTCTTTTTGCAAGAAGGCTTCGGCTAGCAGACCGACAATGTAGTAGCCTTCGATGAATTCGCCTTTTTCATCAAACAGGAAGCAGCGGTCAAAATCACCGTCCCAGGCAATGCCCATGTCCGCGTTATGCGCCAGCACTGCGGCTGTCGTATCAGCGCGGCATTGCGGTAATAACGGATTGGGAATGCCATGAGGGAAGTTGCCATCCGCGGCGTGATGCACCTTGATAAACTCAATCGGAATGTTTAATTCACTGAAGCGCTGTTCCAGTTCATCAATCACATGCCCGGCTGCGCCATTACCGGCATTAACCACTAACTTCATCGGTTTGATGTTAGCGGGGGTGATGTAGCTCATAAGGTGGTCGACATATTCAGTCAGGGTTGATTGCTTTGTTAACGTGCCGCGCGTTGTTACTGCGGGGAATTCATTTTTCTCTGCTAATGCCTGTATATCGCGCAAGCCAGTATCGCCGCTGATGGGTTTGGCGTCTTCACGCACCAGCTTCATGCCGTTATAATCCATTGGATTATGGCTGGCGGTGACTTCTACGCCACCTTCAACACCTAAATGCTTGGTCGCAAAATAGATCTCTTCGGTACCGGTCATGCCAATATCGATAACATCAATCCCTGCGGCCATGAGGCCGTCAGCAAGTGCTAACTTCAGTGCGTCGGTGCTTAAGCGCATATCACCGCCAATAACCACGGTGTTAGGCGTTTCACTGGTCACAGACAGGTATTGGCCAAAGGCTCGACCAATGCGATAAGCGATATCGGCATTAAGTTCAGAGCCGAGTTGACCACGGATATCGTAGGCTTTAAAGCAAGTTAGTTTCGTCATCATTAACTCCGGCCGTAACGATCTTCAAAGCGCACAATATCATCTTCACCGAGATATGAACCAGATTGTACTTCAATAAGCTCTAACGGTAATACCCCTGGATTCTCCAGGGCATGCACCTGACCAATAGGGATATAGGTTGATTCATTTTCTGTGACCAGAAAGATTTTCTCACCGTTGGTGACTTTTGCGGTGCCGGATACCACAATCCAATGTTCGGCGCGGTGATGGTGCATCTGAATGGAGAGTTTTTCGCCGGGTTTGACGGTGATGCGTTTGACCTGGTCACGTTTACCAAAGTCGATGGCGTCATACTTGCCCCAGGGGCGATAGACTTCGCGATGGCATTTATGTTCGTTGCGACCTAACTGTTTCAGCTGTGTCACTATCGCTTTAACATCTTGTACGCTGTCTTTATTGGCGACTAATATGGCATCTTTGGTTTCTATTACAACCAGGTTATCAATGCCTACGGTGGCGATCAGTTTGTTATCGGCATGCAGGTAGCTGTTTGAGGAATCAACCGTTAACACGTCGCCTTGCGTGACATTGTTGTGTTCGTCTTTGGCTGACACATCCCACAGTGCCGACCAGGAACCCACATCACTCCAGCCGGCATTCATTGGCACAACAACAACGTCGCTGCTTTTTTCCATGACCGCGTAATCAATGGAATCATTAGGGCACAGTTCAAATGCGGCTTTATCGACACGGATGAACTCCTTATCGGGGGTCGTTGCTGCCAT
>JBLHPA010000051.1:0-18140 GCA_047628235.1 Moritella sp. | reverse complement strand
TCGCCAGCGCTTAAAACGAAAGGCTAATCCATACAAGCGACAATGGTCTGGCTCGGGGAAAATACAGCATAATATTCACCACCAACAGCAAGCTGTAACTCATTGGCAATTTGCGTGTCTATCGATGCATACACGGTTTGATTAACACCAATCGCAAGGCTGACTTCAGTGGTCTGTGCGTTACTGTGTAGTCCCAGCACGGTACCAACCAACTGATTCATACCGTTGCTAAAACAGGTTATTGCGTTGATAGAGACCGCGGGTGCTTTAACTAACATCAATATGGGTTTACCGACAACCAGCGCTAACTTCTGGCTACTGCAGTGTGTAACCCTTGCTTGTAGTCGCTGACCACCCGCTAACTCAACACTGATCTGAGCATAAAAATCATCGCCGGTTACAGCGACTATCTTGCCGGAGAGCTGATTACGCGCACTGGTTTTCAGAGAAAAATGCGCCACCACATCAAGTAAATTATTCATGGGTATCGCCTGATCTTGCAATGCCGCTAATACCATAGCCTGCATCTGTTCGGTAAGCGCATACATCTGCAACAAGCGCTCACCAAAACTGGTTAGTTTGGCCCCACCACCCCCTTTGCCGCCTTTCTCGCTGCAGACAACCGCTTCAGGCAAACGAGTATTCATGTCTTTCACTGCATCCCAGGCCGTTTTATAACTCATACCCGCCAACTTAGCGCCCTGACTAATCGATCCGCATGCCTGGATCTGCTGCAATAACATGACCCGTTTAGGGTTGGCAAATACTTTATCGGCAACCGAAATAGTCAGCTGGGCTTTTAAATCCATGGGTTATCATCATCTTGAAATACTCTAATTTTATTGTCCTTGATCACTGCTGTAATAACAATATATCCTTAGTAAATAAACAATATATCCTCAGTAAATAAACAATACAGCCTTGCCAAATAAAAAGATGGCATCACCAAATCTGTCTGCTGATCAGCTTAGTAACTGAAATCACAATTCGTTGTTTTAGTGGTATAAATTTAGTGCATAAAACGTGATGTCACCCACAAATAAGTAGTGAAGTCTCAGTCCGGAGAAAAATTTTCTCTTTACAGGTTAATTTAGTGACATTAAAGAAAAAAATTACTCCTTGTCAGCTTGTATAGTAGATCTATCAGTTGAGGGAACACCTCAACACCATATTAAGGATCTCCCATGCAAACTCAATGGCAACAATATAAGCATATTCTTAATGCAGTAGTTAAACCCGCGCTTGGTTGTACAGAACCAATTTCAGCGGCCTATGCATCTGCCGTAGCAGCAGCTATGTTGCCCGCGACCCCTGATTCAATCACTGTACAAGTTTCAGATAATTTATACAAAAATTCGATGGGTGTATTTGTGCCAGGCACGGGTAAGATTGGCCTACCTATCGCTTCAGCTGTTGGCGCTGTTGCCGGTAACCCCGATGCAGGTTTAGAAGTACTGGCAACAATCACTCCCGCTCAGGTAGAACAAGCGCAATTGTTGATTGACCAAGGTAAAGTAACAGTTCAGCGCACTGAATCTAACGATTTTATCTACTGCTATGTAAAAGCCCAGTGTGGTGATGACGTGGCAACAGTTGAGATCAGTGGCGGCCATACTCAAATCACCGAAAAAACCTTCAATGGTGAAGTCGTTTTCACACAGCCTAAAAGTGCTGCAGTATCAACAGCCTCGATCTGCGAAGGTATCGATATCAGTATTGAGAGCATTTACCATTACGCAACTCATGTCGATTTCGCTGACATCGAATTTATTCTTGAAGCGGCTGATTTAAATTCTAAATTGTCGGACGAAGGCTTGAACAGTGAGTATGGCCTGCAGGTGGGTCGTACCATGAAAAAGAATATCCAAAGCGGCTTTATGTCATCAGATCTGGCAAATACCATTATCATGTGTACAGCGGCGGCATCAGATGCCCGTATGGGCGGCGCAACATTAGCCGCTATGAGTAACTATGGCAGTGGTAACCAGGGAATTGCAGCGACGTTACCTGTGGTGATACTCGCGAAACATTATCAGGCCGATGACGAGAAATTAGCCCGAGCGCTTATTATGAGCCACCTTGGTGCGATTTACATTAAATCTTATTACCCGCCGCTTTCTGCATTTTGTGGTAATACAGTAACCAGCGCAGCGACCGCGATGGCAATGGTATATCTTGCAAGTGGTAGCTTTGAGCAATCATGTTATGCGGTGCAAAACGTATTAGGCGATTGTTCCGGTATGGTCTGTGATGGCGCAAAATCTACCTGTGCCATGAAGGTTAAAACCTCCACCGGCAGCGCCGTCACCAGTTTCATGCTGGCAATGAATGGGACTCAGGCCAATAATCAGGGCATTATAGCGCACGAAATTGAAGCCAGTATTCGTAATGTTGGCACGCTAGTCACCAACGGCATGAGTTTTACCGATACGACTATCATCAATATTATGTCAGCGTAATAGCCACGACCAGACACCCATGCCATGACCACTCGACTTGCTTATTTCTACATTTTGAATGGCCATGGGTATATGCAAGCTGCAATTTGTCTTGAAGAAGATTACTGTAGTTTGTGATTATTACCTTTCAACCGACCACCCACCATTTACACCTAGAAGTACTTCGCCTCAAAATCAAAAAACACGACACTTAGTAACATAATCCAAACACAAAGGGATCAAACCCACAACCATCACGCAACATAAGGCTGATAATGGCCTGTATAACCTCCCTATAACTTTTATTTTATCAATATAAATACTACAATGTGTCGCAATTGCCCCGTACAACAACGAGATTGCACTTTGAGAATATTGACGGTTTTGCTCATCACTTATATTTACGGATTCTCACAAATGGCTTCAGCGAGTCTAAACATACGAAATCATATGGTGGGGGGCGCTGACACAGAAATCACTAAAACGCCCTGGCAGGTATTGATTCAAATAGAAAGATCGGATGGTAAGTTTAGTCGGTGTGGGGGAACTGTTATTAGTGAACGTTGGGTATTAAGTGCAGCGCATTGTTTCAATGATAGCGATAGCACTGTTTTTAGTCCGGTTCCAGCCGATAAAATAGATGTTATTACCGGAACAGCAGATCTTACTGACTCACCCAATTTACACAGAAATTCAGTTAATAAATTAATTCCTCACGCCAACTACAATCAAACTGAGCACATTTATGACGTGGCACTGTTAGAATTAAAAAATGCCCTGCCAAAACCCGCACAGCCGATTAAGTTAATGAGTGCTGCGGCACAAATAGATGCTGATAATGAATTTATGCTAGAAATTACCAACAATTTGTTAGTATCCGGTTGGGGAAGAACATCGTCAGACGGAACTACCAGCACAAATGTGCTGCAAAGCGCAGTGTTAAATGGCATTGACGATGCAACGTGTGCTAATCAGTGGAACAAACCTGATATTTTAACAAATTCAGCACTCTATGTTTGTGCAAATGCAATGGACAAAGGTGCTTGTAACGGTGATTCAGGCGGGCCTTTAGTTTGGCAAGATCCAAACCATGCTGGAGACTCAGATAAAGGTTATCGTCTCGCTGGCATAGCTAACTTTGTAAGTGGCAAACAATGTGCAAATAACCTATTATCGGATGTATTTGCCCAAGTCAGTACTCTGATCCCATGGATTAAAGCAAGTATTAAAATAAGTAGTACAGCCTACCAAATTCCTGACCCTGTATTTGATCAGGATGCTTTCGACATCAATGATCCAACTAAGGTGCCAATGTCTACACCTCAAACAGCAAGTAATAACTCAGCAGGCTCTTTTAGTTTATTTACTCTCGCATTATTGAGTCTGACGTTATTTATATCTAGACGCTTCAAAATCTAAAAATCTATTTCAAGAGTCCAGCGAGTAGTCGCTAAATTTCTCGCTTGCAAAGCGTTATATAAGTTGTTATATATCGATATATGTTTTTTTATTACGCTGATTAAATTAAAGGACTCGGTAATGGATGCGCGCTTAAGAAAAAAATTGAGACATAACTTAACCCGACTCATCACCCTTACTCTGTTTTCCTTCTCTGCCAGCCATGTTTCTGCAGCAGAAAAAATCACCATTTTTGCAGCATCATCCCTGACCAATGTAATGACGGAGATAGGGCAAAATTTTGCAGATAATCATTTTGAGAACAATACTCCGAGGATCCAACCGGTGTTCTCTTTTGCTTCTTCGTCAACCCTGGCCCGCCAAATAGCCCAGGGCGCACCCGCGCAGATCTATCTGTCTGCCAACCAGAAATGGATGGACTACCTGATCAAGCAGCAGGCAGTGGCGCCACAATCCAAAGTCACCCTACTGCGTAATTCACTGGTATTAATTGCGCCTAAGTCGAGTACTGTTAACAAGATTGAATTAACCCCGCAATGGGATCTCAGCGCAATTATCGGTGACAGCCGCATGGCAGTAGGCGATCCCGACCACGTGCCTGCCGGTAGCTATGCCAGACAGGCTTTAGAGTATTTGCAATTATGGCAACAGGCGGCACCGTTATTAGCGAGGGCAAATAACGCGCGTGGTGCATTGGCACTGGTAGAACGCGGTGAAGCGCCGTTAGGTATTGTGTATGCGACGGATGCGCTGGTCGCCAAGAAAGTAAAAACACTGGCCACCTTCCCTGCCAACAGCCATCAGCCAATTGAGTACCCGCTGGTATTGATCAATAAAAACCCCAGTGCAGCAGTCGACGCTTTTTATCAGTACCTGCAAGGTTCAGAAGCAAAAGCCGTGTTTGTTAAACATGGTTTTGAGGTAAATTAGATTTGTTAAGTGATTATGAAGTAACAGCCCTGCTGCTCAGTCTTAAAGTCTCCAGCGTCGCGGTATTGTTTAGCCTGCCACTGGGAATAGTATGCGCTTGGATCCTGGCGCGTACCGAATTTCCGGGAAAATCTCTGTTTGATAGTATGATCCACCTGCCCCTCGTATTACCACCGGTAGTGATTGGTTACGTCCTGCTTATTTCTATGGGCAGGCAGGGCGCGATAGGCGCGGTATTGTATGATTGGTTTGGCCTGAGTTTCAGTTTTAGCTGGCGCGGCGCGGCATTGGCTGCCGCTATCGTGTCATTTCCGTTGATGGTCAGGGCGATCCGCTTATCATTTGAGAGTGTGGATATTCGTCTGGAGCAAGCCGCGCGTACGCTAGGCAGCAGTCGATTACGGGTATTTTTTACCATCACTTTACCATTAACATTTCCGGGTATCATTTCCGGCATGGTGTTAGCATTTGCCCGCAGCTTGGGTGAATTTGGCTCCACCATCACCTTTGTTTCTAATATTCCGGGGGAAACACGCACTATCCCGCTGGCGATGTATTCCTTTATTCAGACTCCCGGCGCAGAGCATGAAGCAGCGCGTCTCTGTGTCATAGCCATTGTTATTGCGGTGCTGTCGTTAACCGCATCCCAATGGTTAGCAAAAAAAGCACAGCTGAGAATTGCAACATGAGGACTACAAGCCAATGTTAATGATTAATATTAATAAGCAGCTTGGTGGACTGACCCTCAAGGTGAATGCGCAGATCCCGATGCGGGGTATTTGCGCTGTGTTTGGCCGTTCTGGTGCGGGTAAAACGTCGCTGGTCAATATTCTGGGTGGATTGTCTAAGCCAGACTCGGGTGTGATAACATTCGGTGAACAACACCTCTACCATCAACATTCACGTATTAATTTACCGCCTGAACGCCGCCGGATCGGTTACGTATTTCAAGAAGCCCGGCTATTTCCCCATTACAGCGTACGCGGAAACCTTAATTACGGCAACAAAGATAAAGATCTGGAACACTTCAACAAGATAGTCGAATTACTGGGTTTAGAGGCATTATTAAATCGCTATCCGGCAACCCTTTCCGGCGGAGAGAAACAGCGAGTAGCCATTGGCCGAGCGTTGCTCACCCGGCCGCAGATGCTGTTGATGGATGAGCCTTTAGCCTCGTTAGATCTGCCCCGCAAGCGGGAACTGATCCCCTATTTATTACAACTGGCGAAAACGCTGGATCTGCCGATTATTTATGTTAGCCACAGTTTAGATGAGATCTTGCAGCTGGCGGACAACATGCTGGTATTGGATAAAGGCCAAGTGGTTGCCTGCGGGCCGCTGCAGCAGATCTGGGACAGTGCAGAAATGCGACCCTGGTTACCGGCAACAGAGCAAAGTTCCTTACTCAGCGCGACGGTATCTCAGCTGCATTCTAAGTATCCGATGACAGGCCTCACCCTGGCTAACGGTACCGAGCTATGGATCAATGGCCTAAAGCTAGCTGTCGGCGATAATATTAGAGTACGGATCCATGCTAACCATGTTTCAGTCTGTACCCAACGCCCTGAAGGCAGCAGTATCCGTAATATTTTACCGGCCACAATTGCTGACATCATATTTCCAGAAAAGAGTTTTTCAGAAAACGGCCATCCAGAACGAAGTCCGTCAAAGAGTGACCCGTCAGGCAACAAGGACAATGTGCAAGTTAAATTGTTGCTGGGTAACGATCACATTTGGGCTAATATCACCCAATGGGCTTGTGATGAACTGGCATTGACAGTCGGTCAATCTGTGTTTGCCCAGATCAAAGGGGTGAGCATGGCAGAGAGCGAACTCGCGCAGTCTTTTTAGCTATGACTCAGCTAATATTCCCGCTATCTTTGCACTTAATGCTTGCAAGGCTACCACTAATCTTCTCGCTTGCTTTAACAACCCAGTAAAAACATAATGCCTTGCCCGCTGCAACAAATTATCGAATGACACGATTAAATGGCGCAACTGCGGATCGTTAGACACTATGATTTTATAACTATAGGCTCCGTCAGCACTCATCTGCCGTTCAAGTTGATCAAAACACTTAAACAAAAGTGCCGCTGAGTTATCCATGTAAAATACTCTCTATCAAATGCAGGTCTTTCTGATTTAAAGCAGTAAGCTCATCTTTAAAGGTTTCCAGGCAAACCAGTGTTTTATGGCTCTGGTCCTGATTCTGCTGCTGGCTGTTAACCATAGTTTGGATATCATCGCCCAGAGTTTCAAGCGTGCGGTTCTGCGTTTTTTGTGAGCTTCTCATGACATTTTGCAACTCATTAACCAAACTCGTTATTTTATCCTGGATCTCTTGCGCATTATCATCAGAAACGTCCACGAGTTCTTTCATGGTTTTATCAAATATATGGCCTAGCGCAGCAGTATGCTCGCCAATAATAGTTTGCAGTTCAGCGCTGCTGGCTTCAAACGTGTGAGTGATCTTATTTGCATGATCACGCACCGCCTCTACTGCCATAAAGACAGGCTGAAGCTGAGCCATGATTTGCTCAAGATGATTGGCCTGATCATCACAAGTGGCTTGGCTGTTACGGGATAATTCATGACTAAAGGATTGGGACATAGCCAAATAATTTTCATTTATTTCGGCCAAATTATCGGTTTGTTTTTGCATCTGACCTTGATTCACCACGTCCAACACAGCAACAAATTTCTGCATCTTCTGATCCAGTATATCGGCAATTTTAACTGCGTTACTTTCAAGCTTCAGGCACACATTTTCAAAGTTGTGTTTGTTTTCGGCTGTATGCACGTTTAATGCTTCAACCGCATCCATCATTTTTACCTGGTGATTGAGTGAAGCATCGCTGAGTTGCTGAAAAAGTGCCGTCATTTTCTCAGCGTTAGCATTTTCACGCTGATACGTTTCTTTTCGATGCAGCATGCCCTGCAAATATATTGCCAAAGCACAGAGTGGTAATAACGCGTAAGCGAAAACTAATTGACCCGGGAATTGCATTACAATAAGTAAAAATGCCAATGCAGATGCAACGGCTATAGATCTAAGGGTATCTGGCATATAAATAATTTCTTCTAAGTTGGTTTAAGACGATTTATGCTGGTTTAAGGCTATTTCTGCTAATCAAATTCAAGGTTATTTACCTGTTTTTTTAAGAAGCGATAAATTATTTTTTCACATATGTCTTGGTAAAAATGAATAACATTATCTATGAATACTTTTTTTTCATCTTTTATTTCTTCAGTAAATTCTAAACGTGAAAGTGCTTTTAAATCCTTATAAATAGGCATTTTCAATTGCCCCATCAATACCTCAGTCATGACATTCAGTTCCTTTGTAATACATTCGAATAACGCATTAAAAGGAAAGTGATAACCTTTGTCCTGCATAACAGCCAAAAACGGCATATTTACGCTATCAAAAAAGTCATCTCTTAGGCAAAAAAGGTATTTTTCATAGACAGTAAAAATAAAATCCACTAAATGACGCCGACAAGTATTACTATTATTTATATGGGCCCAGGCATCAAAGGAAAACAGCGTATCGAATCTACTTGGCTGCAAATATTCTTCAATATAATCCTCACAAAAGAACGCATAATTGGTCGAAAACAGGTCTTTATCGGCAATGAAATCACTAAACGCATCAACTTGGGATAAGAATATTTTTCGTTGCCCACTGATGTAGGTATCATGTGGAACAAGTAATTGGCGAAAATAGCGGGGCAGTTCTGTACTCGGCCCAATCTCAGTCAACCTGCTGGCTAAAACAGCCTGTGAGTAGGCATGCTCAAGATCGTCGCCCTCGTCCAGTAGATCGGTGGCCGAGTTAGCGGGTGATTCAAACAGGCTCAAATATACGTTTAATGAACGGCCACTGTGCGTGAACCACTCATCAATACCCTCTAAAATGTATTTATTAGTCATTTCAGCGTAAGGAAACGCATCACACCAGATAACCCCATATAAGTTATTCAGCCAAGCCTCTCCCCCCAGCAGAAATGGGTTGCTCTTATGCTCAGCCAAAAAGTGTTTGGTCTGAAACGGCGGCGGAACAATGAACACAAAACCCAGCGGCAGGCTGCCGTGGGGGACGGAAAGATAATAAACCTCTGCATCACTCTCTGTGCCTAATTCTGTACCTAAATCAGCCCCTAGTGCTGCCAAGCCCTGCTCGGTATCAATAAAGCCTAGCTCTTCTGCATGGTTAAATATGATAAAGGTTTTATTGTGCCCTATATGCAGGTAATTCACCGGCATATACTCTTTCAAGCTTTCTCCTAAAAGATCTTGAAACAAGCGATATCGCTGATGATCCGGCAAGCCAAGCACAAATACACTCTGATAGTTTTGCAGCGTGAGTTTAAGATCAGTTGCCATCTATACCTTCAACTATACCTTCCACTATGCCTCCAGCTATACTTCCAGAAATGTCATCCAACGCCGTAAGCAACTGCTGAATATTATTCACCTTAGCGCATTTATCAGCTGCAGATAATCGCTGACTTTCCTGTACCGCATTAAGCTGAGTTTTGAAACTATTGAGGCGTGCCTCTCCGTCCATCATTACTGACACCAACAGCTTAAAGGTGAATTTTTCAACCATATTATCAACGTCTGACTTTATCACCGACGCATAATCAGCCAAAGACTCGTCCATACGTTGGCAATAGAAATGACATTTACTCGTAAGGTCCTGCTGTCGCTTCTCCTGCATATAATCCGCTTCGATGCTCTTCAGCTCTTGTTGCAACCCCTGCTTGCGTTTGTCCAGCAGCGCTTGCTTCTTCTTTTCATATTCTGCTTTTTCGGTAAGAAGGCCAAGTTCATTCATCTTGTGTAGCTGCATCTGTACTTTTTGCTGCACTTGTTGTTCGGCCTCGGCACGTTTATTTTCAAAACGTCGGCGATGCGCTTCATCAATCATTGTTGATGGTGGGGTATCAAAATTTTCACCCAGCTTGCGCATCCAGAATTCAGCATCCAACAATTCAAGTGATTTAAAGGCGATTTCGCCGACACTTTTAACTTTTGCATTGTCCGAGTCTGCCATTCCACCAACTTTACTGTGCACCGATTCTTTAAACTCTTTTAAATCATGAGCAGCTTGTTTTATTTTAGGTTTATATTCATCGATCACGAGTTTGGTAGATTTAATGACATTAATGGCTTTTTTTGTTTGCTGGGCGGTTTTTAATACTGTGGTTGCATTTTTTGCTGTTTTTGCTACTTTCACGGCCTTTGTTGTATTGAGTGCCACCTTTGCTGGGGCGGCTGGCGTTGGTACGAACATCAAAGCAACATCGGCAATTTGACCTACCATGCTAAACATTTTAGACACGGACTGATCACCCGATTCACAGATGTACTCTGGTACATATTCTAAATCCTGACAGGCTGATTTTGATTCATGCACTTCGCTGGTAATCACACAAACATCTTCACTTAGTTCCTGTGCCTGATTAGCCAGTTTTGACATGGTTGTTTCAGACCGTTCAACATCGTTACCGATCTGCTGTAACTGAAACGAAACAGTGTCGAGAAAATCATGACTTTTACTGGTAAGTTCATTCAGGTCTGGCGCCGTCATTTGGAAAGCATAATCTTCAATGATGATATCTGAACCTATAGATTCAAGATTGGCAAACTGTTCATTGCGTTTTTTATAAATCAACTCAACCGACTGCATCAGACGATTCGATATGCTACGGTTTAACGCCTGAGCGAATCTGCGTAGATATTCATTTGAAAATTGCTCAACCTGCGCAGCTGAGTTTGCAAAACCACCAGCAGAAAGCGCACTGCGATATGAATTTAAACAGCTCTCTTTGTGCTGGTCAATTTCACGCAGCACTTCTCTTTTGACCAGCGTAAACTCACTTTCCAGGGATAATTTCAAAATAGAATGATCCGTGGTAAGCAGGTTTATCTCATTGTTAAGGTCTGCTACTTTTTCTTCCAATGCTTCCGGACAACCAGAAAAATCCCGTTCAAGCAGCTGTAACTGACCCTCAAGTGTTTTTCTAAAAGCGCACGTATACAGATCAATTTTACATGCAACACTGCGTTCAAGCGCCTCTTGAACGTCGACAGCAAAATAATTATTGATATAACTGCGCACCGCTGCAAATTTGGCTAACCAGTCGGCATCAGTTAATTTATTTGAAATGGCGAAGTAATGCTCACGCGTATCCAACACATCGTTGAGAATAAGCTTATCGCCTTCAACTGCACTTGCATAAGTCTCTTCACTTTCTTTTATATCGTCCATTCGGGTTCGAACAAAGATAACATCTAGGCCATAGGTTGAGATCTGCTGCAGAAAATTTATATCTGACGCAGACGGTGAACCACTACTGACATACAAGAAAGCTTGCGCCGCAGGCAAGTAATCATAGGTTAGCGCCTCATGGGTTTCGTTCAGCGTATTAATTCCTGGCGTATCAACCAATACCAACCCATCGGCAAGTAGTGCGTTATTCAGGTGAATATCAAGGCTCTCAATATCATCAATGGCGACGCCGCCCATTTCTTCTTGTAATGTACCGCTAACAATATTCTGTTGGCTAAAAAGACTGGCGACTGATACATCAAGCGTAAGTGTTGCACCATCCGTTTTTTTTACGATTAATTTTTCGATATCACCGTAACGAATCGTCGTTAAAAAAGAAGTGGTTTCTGTCGTCTTATATGGCAGTATCACCCGCTCTAACAGGTTATTGATAAAATGTGATTTACCGGCAGAAAACTGACCGACAATCGGCAAGTAGAACTGTTTATCGCGGATATTTGATTGCAGCAGTTCAATCTGCTTACTGTCTTGCACTGCGTTATCAATGCATTGTGCAACCGATTTTAGGTTTTCAAGTGAACGCTGAAGATCAATTGTCATGGCTTAGCCCCCTACCAATTCAAGCGCGGGCACAATACGTTGCTCTTTAACCAAGTCAGCTTCGATCGCGTCAAGATCACCTTCAAGTTCAATAGCCTGTAACAAAATAGCGTTAATTTTACTGTTTTGCTGAGAATAGTAAGCCACTTTTTCTTCTCGCTCTGATACAGAACTTTCCAGCTCTATTTTCTTAAATTCAAGGTCTTCTTTTTTGCGTACTAACTGGTCTGAAAGATGCGCCTCGATGTTAGCCAGTAATAGAGGCACCAACGCACTCTCCTGCTCTTTCAGTCGCGCACTGATTTCATTGCTCGCTTCACGGCGAATAAAGTCAATCTGCGCTTCAATCTCTTCCTGAAGTTTTGAAAGCTGGGTAGTAAAATATTTCTGTTGCTTGCGGTTAAATTCTTCGGTCTCTCTCTTCTTGTTATCCTCAAGTACAGATAATTGCTTTGAAAGGCGTTTTCGTTCCAGATCGGATGAAACAGGATCTTGTATATCGATCTTTTCCAGCTCGTTATTGACCGCTGATATTTGTGCACTAAAGTGGGTATTTATCGATTCAACATCCTTTTCATACTGTTTCTGACGATGATTATTCTCGGTGACTACGTCAACTTTGATCCTTTTTTTACCCCAAAATTTTTCTGCAACCACGCCCAGCCAACCATCCCGAGATTCTTTTACATACTCGGTACGTTGGTCAGATTCAACTCCCGGAGCGGTACCTTTACTCATCAGGGTATTTATTTTTTGATTTTCCAGCGAGACCAGCCTGTTTTGCAGGCTTTCCATTTTTTCTTCTAACTTGATTGCGCTGATCTCGTCCTTTTCAGCCTTCGCTACTCGTTCTTCAATTTTAGCGATCTCCCCTTCAAGGGAAACTCGCCTTTTTTCCAGTTCACTGAAATCAAGCGAAAAATCATATTGATCTAATTCACAGCTACGCGCCAGTTCAATGGGCTTAGCCAGCTTGGCCAGCTCTTCATTCAAACCTTCAACTTCACCATCGAGCACAGACTGGATACAGCATTCAAGCTCCGCTTGAAAAGAACGGGAAACCGATGAAATATTGCGATTTATCTCATCATCTACCCGCGTTAAGAAACGAATAAGCGTCTTATTCAAGGCGTCATCCATTAATAATCGGTCACTATTCTTGATAAAATCACGGTCAAATTTAGCTAAAAAGTTCTCTCGTACATTTTCCAGGTTGCTCGACACCGTGTTTTCAGCGCTCGAACGACATTGTCGCACCTGCTTTTTGATGGTTCTTTTCTTGTCCTGAACCGTGACATTAAGCTTCTCTAATTGCGTTTCAAGTGCTGTTATCTGTTCATGTATTTCAGCTTTGCTTTTACTGTCCTGTAATTCAAGGATTAATAATTCATTATCCTGACGACTGCGCTGTAAAAGGCTGATAACGCGATTTACGGGCTCAAGCAGTTCTGTTCTCGCCTTTTCACCCTGCGTTAGAAAGCGCCATAACCTATCTTCAAACACCTCAAATTGAGACTCCTGTAGCAACACTTTCTTTTCGTCCGCAGTGTAGTCTTGCTTAGTCAGTTTCTTGTCACTTCTTGCTACCATCGCATCAAATGCGGCTAGCGGCCAAATTTCCGGTACTGTCGTTACTTCCGGGAATTTTGTCTGATAGCTTCTCCCCAGCACACCCAGCACCGACTCGATGCTTTCTTCTTCCTGATTAATTGAATCAATTTTATTCAGTACTAAAAGAACGGTACTCACCTCACGTTTTAACTGCTCTAAAAAATCAAAGTCGGTGTTTTTACCCGGTTGTTCGGCATTGAAAAGAAAAATACAGGCATGGGATTTTTTAATTTGATCTTCTGTTATTTTACGATGACCTTCCCTTACTCCATTTAATCCTGGACTATCCACTAAGATCACATCATTTTTGAGAAAATCGGACTCAAGAAACAGCTCGACATGGGCAATTTTTTGCGCCACATCCTCCTCACCTTTTGTGGTTGCAAATTTTTCCACATTCTCAAACGTTGCTTCAGCAAAACGCTTAGTATTGCCGTCATTATAGACAACGCGTAAACCGTCGCCTTCCGGCGCTTTATTTTTATGGGTCAGAAAGTTAACGGTTGCGGTTGTTTCACTACGAAAAGAAGGCAGGTATTTATCACCCATCAAGGCATTGAGAAATGTTGATTTTCCGGCACTAAATTCACCGACGACAACAATAGTAAATTCGCCATTTTCAACCTGCGAATAGAGGGCATCAAATGTTAGCTCATTTTCTGTTTGATCCGTGCTTTGATAAAATTGACGAACCTGTTCCAGAAGCGTCAGTACACTGCTTTTTCGCTCATCATATTGCTTTTTGTAATACATTTTCATTTACCTTTAAGTTTTCTAATACTCGGGCTAATTCATTAAACTCAGACAACGCGACATTCAGCGACGGTAGATCAACCGTTTTACTGCTGCCATTTAGCACGTTCAATTTTTTATGATACTGTTCGAATTTACGCCCATGGTATTGTTTTAATTTATCGTTTATTTTAATTGATTCATTTTTAATACTGTCGCCAAGCGCTTTATCAAGCGTGTTTAACACCTGCTGGCAGAGACTGAATTCAACTTTGTCGCAGAGCGCTTCACGCTTCTCTCTCGTCACTTGCTGGCGATGATTTTTGAGTTTATTTTGCAGGTGAACATCCATTTCATTCACACGCTGCGCTTGTCGGTTGATTTTATCTTTGAGCTGTTTCTGTTCAGCATCCGTGATACGCGCAGTACTCTTCGCACTATTAAGCTTTTCTTCAAGGCTACTTTTTTTAAAATGAAGTTTATTTAACTGAGATGAATACTGCTGTTTGATGTTGTCAACTTCCCGGTCATAAGCCTCTCTCTGGCTACGGTCAGGAACGCGATAGGTTTCAGTTTTGGTTGAGAAAAAATCACAAAATGATCCAAATAAACCGCCCCGCTCTACTTCTCTTGTTTCGGTTCTATAACCAACAGCAGGTCGGTTACCCAAATCACGCGCTACTTTTGAATATGCAGCTCTCGCCATTTCAACATACGTGTCATGCTGGATACATTCACCCTCCAATTTTTCACGCCGATTTAGACTTAATTTATTTTTTATTTCGGCCGAATTTAAGTCTACCCGCAGCGCTGTCAGGCTGTCTTTTTCTTCCGCTAATGTGACTTTATCTTTGCTCAAGATATTTTCATCTATCTGAAATTTTAGGCCCTGTACTTTATGCTTTTTATCATAATTGATAGCGATTTCGGAGGTGAAACGATCTGTTTCGATAATGCCAATCTCGTAGATATCTTCGAAGCTACTTTCCAACAATCGCTGCAAAATACTGCGTAACGTTTCGACTTCTTGGTTAATTTTTTTTCCGTATTGATTGCCTTCTACGGCAACCTGCAACGCTTCCAAATCTGACGCGTTGATCTGCGTTTTTAACATCTCGCTAATTTTCATCAACCGTTCTGTAGTATGAGCGGTTGCATCGATTTTTAGGCCCACAGAACGATCTTTCAAATAGTTTTCGATCTTGTCCCAGCTGTTTTCCCGGCGGCTGTTTAACTCCGCTATATAAGTATTAACGCGGTGATTGTCGCCTTGATTAATTTGTAGCTCAATACACGCTATTTCTTGCTGAAGGTTATCAGTGATTTCAGCAGCTAAACTTTCAAGCGCTTTGATAATGGTGCTTTTAAAATCCTGCTCACGGCTTGTTTCAAGGTAATCTTGCAAGGCATGCTCAAAAACGCTGAATAAAGATTCATCCCACAACTGCGACCGTTTCTGCTCGGTAAGTTCATAAAGATCGGAGCTATACAGTTTGGCGATATTTTTGTCTTTATGTACGAGGGCTTTCAGTGCTGATACCCCAAAAGTCCGGCACTCTTGTCCCTCAAAATGCACATTTGCAAATTGGGTGGCGATCTGGCGATGAAAATCTTGCAGCACTTCAG
Source organism: Moritella sp. (assembly GCA_047628235.1). Classification (GTDB taxonomy): domain Bacteria; phylum Pseudomonadota; class Gammaproteobacteria; order Enterobacterales; family Moritellaceae; genus Moritella. The sequence goes on along the minus strand of JBLHPA010000051.1, from coordinate 2,486 downwards.
TGACTGTTTCACCTTCAGACTCTTTGATCTTATCAATATGATTAATGACATAAAGAATAGAACTTTGATGCCGCGCTAAATCTTTTAAAAAATCAAGGTCTGACTCGGTCAACGCCCGCAAGTGAAAAAGGAAAATACTCGCATGCGCCTGCTCCACTTCACGCAGGGTAACGGAGCGGTGCCCCTCTGCAGTACCATTGAGACCCGGCGTATCGATAAGTACCACAGGCTCTTCAACATTCAAGAAATGAATATAGATATGGACAAGTTTAATTTCATCCACGACCCGGTGAGCTTTTGAGAATGTGGTTACATAATTCTTCAATGCATCCGGATGAGAAACGATATCAAGTATCAGGTTGTCACGCTCATTATCGACAAACTCAATCTCGACACTGCCGCAGCGGTCATCGTCTTTGCTCACATTATGAATATGAGTGATCGTTGCCGTCGTCTCAGACCTCGCGTGTGGTAAAATATCATAACCAATCAGAGCATTAATAAACGTCGATTTGCCAGAGCTAAACTCACCAACAACAGCGATACGAAACTCATCGACAGCCAGCAGCGCTTTAATACTGTTTAGGCGAATGTGAAAAGGTGATGAACCATAGACTTTTTGACAGCTCTCTTCTATATCAGAGAGCAGTGTGTTGACTTTTTTTTGCAGTTTTTCATTTCGCATAAAATTGCTTAGTGCACATATAAGTACAATACCTTTTTATCACGCACTATTTTATCCAGCGCGATCTTAAATATGCGATATATTCTATAGTAACTCAGGTGTTATGCGTAGCGCCCTTAAGGGTATGTAACCAATATATATTAAGCACTTGATATATGTCACCTTTACACTCAACTACCCCGCGTTTACTTATTATACAGCCACACGAGTTGGGCACTTTAACGTCAAGTTAATTTAACCTGTTCACAACATGGCTGACATTTATATGACATGCTATTTCAAATGGTCTAGATAGCTAATGGCATCCTTTAACTGTTCATTGAGCTCCTGATGCGTTAATAACTGCTTTTTAGGGTCAAAATTATCATAAAAGCTCGGTATCGATAAACTGGCTTTAACTTTACCGTCAAAATAGGGCGCTGATTGTACCGCCGCCGCTAACACGCTGGCACCACCCATTGAGCCCGGTGAAGTAGACAAGAGCACCATGGGTTTAGCTTGAAAAACTTTCGGCTCTATGCGCGAGCACCAATCAAACAAATTTTTATAGGCCGCGGTATAGGATCCATTATGCTCAGCAAAAGAGATGATGATGCCGTCACACTCTCCCAGCTTAGCTAAAAACGCCTTAGCTAATGCAGGATGGCCTAATTCTTCTTCTCTGTCTTGGCTGTACAAAGGCAGCTCATAATTATTTATGTCGAGAATTTCCACTTCATGGTTGTTTAGCAAATGGCAGGCGTATTTAACGAGTTGCTGGTTAATTGACTTTTTATGACTGCTTGCAGCAAATCCAATAATTTTCATCGTTATTTCCTTAATATGTATGAATTAAATTAGGGCGCCACTCCGCAGTTTGAGGACGCTAGGATGGAGTATGTGTACCCATGACCATTCAAAATAGTGCACTATTACTGATAAATCCAGGTTGCGCTGTCCTTCCCTGCCCTCAACACAGATCACACTGCACAATAGCCAGATGTAGTTCATGCCTCACCTGCACAATAAATCAACAACAGCCCTAACGTCAGCGCACGCTAGCGTTATAGTTTATGCCGTAACCTAATGAAATTGCCATTTCGATCAACGGTTTTTAAAGGATTTAAAAATTACTCGATTAATGGCATCCGATTTCTAAGTTTGAACCTATGACGTAGTCATCATTGGTGCATAACAATCCAAAGGAGTGGTATTTATGTCTATTCAAGAAAGTTTACTTGAGCCTCAAAATATACAAGATGATTTAGATAGGCACCTACTCGATGGAAACATTGAATATATACGGCGTAATGATGTTGAAGTCACGATCCGAGGGCATAACGTTAAATTGAACTCGCTTGAGAATACGCTGCTAAATTATCCCCATATCAAGCAAGTTTGTGTGCTTGCCAAAGATAGTGCAAAAAATAGGACAGATAATCGGTCAAAGGGATCACCCGCAGCGGACAACTACGCAACAAAATTCTTGGTTGTTTACTACGTTTCGGATCAAGAAATAGACGCCGATAAATTCACTGCTTATCTCTCCCTCTGTTTACCCGAATACATGGTACCCAACTACCTAGTCTGGATGGCCGCTTTGCCATTAACAGCTTATGGCCAAGTTGATCGTCATGCCTTACAGCTATTTTAGCCCATTCACAGTTCGATAGTGCACCCTGCCGCTTCAGCGGCCTCTATCAGGTGCTGGCCAAGAAATAGATCCTGCACCGCAATACCCGAACTATCAAATATCGAGATTGCAGTGTCAGTAACCCTGCCCTCAGCCTTACCGGAAATCACATCACCAAGCATAATCGGC
>JBLHPA010000050.1:0-18375 GCA_047628235.1 Moritella sp. | reverse complement strand
CGAATTTCAAGTGTACGGTTCAACTTTATCCATTAACGACCGCCAGCATGATGCAGGCTGGCTTCTGCGATTGAAAATAAATATGGGGGCGAAATAAAATCCTTCAAGCAGAAAAGTGTATTTTTTTAAAAAAAAACAATTCTGAGAGAAAAACACCTCATTTAACAGTCAAACTAGCCCTATACCCAAGGCTATAAGTATGAGATCCGGTGTCCCTGTTGGCCCTCAGCTTGATTGGAATTGCACTTAATTTTACTCAATCAGGAATTTGGCTTTATCAATGATCCCACCAGGCAGTTCAATACCAGTGCGAGATGCCGTGTCAAGATTAATGGATAACACCGGTTGAGCTATAAAATTATGTATATTGCTCCTATCTTCAGCGTCAGCCAAGCGCACCAACAAATCGGCAGTATCACGCCCGACCTGAACGTAATCAACATTATAAACGGCAAGAATACCATCATGGATACTCGTGTGGTCTTCGCCAATTAGGGCCACATTATTACGTTCAGCGACAGTGACAACCTGGTTCAACTGCGTCATTTTAGTAATATGACGGGGCAAATATATAGCATCAACCAAAGGTACTAAGAATCTGGTGCTATGTCTTAAATCTTCTCCCGTCGTAATGTAGCGGTATACAATGCGGATCCCTTTGCGCTCCTGCAGCGTTAAAAAATATTGCACATTTTCAATATTATCAACATCTTTATTGATAATCACACCGAGGGTACGGATATCTGGCAGCAGTTCATTTAAGAAATTAAACTCATCAGCACCAGGTAGCATTGGAGAAACGCTTGTAACACCGATAGGCCAGTGCTCTGAAGCAGAGGGCGCTAATCTATTAGATTGACTAATCAAAGTAAGGAAAGCACTCTCCTTGGCGCTCGTTATAGTGACGCGTAGGTCAGACCATTGGGTTTGAGCCTCCCTGAGCCAGGTTAAATTCGTGTCTCTAACATAACCCTGGCGGTTCAGCTCTTTTTTCATCCCTAATTGGATCTGCTCGACAGCCATTTCACTTGACGGGGGGAAACAACAACACTGATATTTTTTGCTCCGCTTAGTGGCGTTACCACCAGGGCAAAAAGAAAAAATGGGTATTTTAGCCAATCCATGACTCGATCTTCTCGCATGATGCTGTCCTTGCTCATGTTATTCTAACGAGTAATACACTCAAATCACTTCAACATTCGATTGTAATTAACAAACCCCTGCATCATGAAGTGACTTGACCATATTAATTAAACTAACACACTCCTTTTCCATAAATAAAGCAGAATATCGCATTTACTTAACTGCAAGCTTAATCCAGTTCAGCATACAGTTCCTTAATTGGTAGCCCATCCTTATGCACCACAATACTCACTCAGCGGTATCACTGACTGGCTTAGCAGATAATCTAAGAGGAAGGTATTTGTGTATCACTGACTGTAGCATTGGCTTGCTCACAGGCTTATAAATAAAGTCATCCATTCCTGCCGCTAAGCATTTCTCTCTTTCTCCCTGCAAAGCATTAGCGGTCAACGCGACGATCGGTATATATTGGTTCACCGACTCAATATCCCTGATTGCAATTGTCGCAGAAAAACCATCCAATACAGGCATTTGACAATCCATTAATATTAAACTGAAGCTTTGCTGCTGGCATAAATCAACGGCCACCTGACCATTTTCAGCAATCACAACTTCAATACCTAATTTTTGCATCATCATTTTCGTCACTTTCTGATTGACTACATTATCTTCAACAAGCAGCACTTTCTCGCTTGCAGCAATAGATGCAGATGAGGTGAAAGATACAGCCCCCTCATTTACGTCATCTTCTACTAGCGTTCGTAATAATGTAGCTTTTAGGGCTTGATCTTTGTAGGGACGACTCAAACAGGCATTAATACCATATTGCCTTGCCAAGCCATCATCATCGAGTGGTGTTTCTGTCGAAATCAGTATTAGCTTAGGACAAAATAATGCAAATCGGTTATGAAGCTGTTTTGCCACAGTAAATCCATCCACTTCAGGAATTTCTTTGTCAATAATAATAATGTTATAGGGTACGTTTACATCAATCGCATCCGCAACATGCTGGCTCGCCATTTTTGCATCTTCACAGCAGACAGACCTGATACCAAAGTTTTTTAATTGCGCAGCAGTAATCCGCATATTAAGCATACTATCGCCTACCAACAAGACGAATAGTGCCGATAGGCGATGTTCTTCTTCGATGCTAGTTAAGCCCATCCTCTCACGCTCTAAGCTCACGCTAAATTCAAAGGTGCTGCCTTTACCTGGCTCGCTATGCACAGTAATCTCGCTGTGCATTAAGTTGACAATGCTACGACATATTGCAAGACCTAACCCAGTTCCACCGTAATTTCTTGTCGTACTGCCGTCTGCCTGCTGAAACTTTTCAAATACTTTCTGTTGATCCGCTTCCGAAATACCAATACCAGTATCAACAATCTGAAACAATACCGTTGCGGACTCATCTGTAAAGTTAGACAGCTGTACATTTAGATGAACATGACCTGCATGGGTAAACTTGATTGCATTTGCTAGCAAATTATTTAGTACCTGACGTAATTGAGTTCGGTCCCCCAATAGCATCGCAGGGATCGCCACATCAACATTGCATCGCAACAGCAGGTTTTTCTGACGTGCGGTAACGGCAAAGGTGGCCTCAACCTCTTTACACAGCTCTAACAAGTTTAATGAGTTATGCACTAAAGTTAGCTGCCCTGCTTCAATTTTAGAAAAGTCGAGAATATTGTTAATGAGATCAAGTAATGACATAGAAGAAGAATACAGCATAGTGACAAACTCTTTTTGCTCCGTACCCATCGGCATATCTTGCAGCAGTGAAGCCGTGCCGATAATGCCATTCATGGGGGTCCGAATCTCATGGCTCATATTTGCCAGAAATTCACTTTTTTTCTGGTTCGCCCGTTCGGCCTGATATTTGGCCTGTTGCAATTCTTGATAGTTATGCCTGATGTGTGTAACCGAGGCATTATAACTTATGTTTAGAACAGTGATCTCATCGTCAAACAACCTTGGGCAAAGTTTAAGTTGCAGCGGCAACTTATCGTCATTAAACACACTGACGGCCTCTGACATTCTAGTCAGTGGCTGAACCACTATCTTATAAACAGCAAAAACAATAAATAAGGCTACCATGAAAGTTTTGACCGCCTGAGATACCAACAGCACAATAAATTTATCCCATAAAGCTTTATAAATGGGATAAAGATCTGTGTGTAACCGTATTGTTGCAAGGTGATATTGTTTATTAGCAAACAAGGTTTCCATCGGCATTTCGTATATTAGATAAAATTCCCAATGATGCGGTATTTGTCGAAATGCAATCTAGGATTAAATACAATCTGAAGCAACAATCACGCGATATTGGTAACTATCAATTACAAGATTTTTCTAGCGTGATACCCAACTACCCTATTTACTTAGCGCTCGATCCTAAAATGGACAAAAAAATTCAATACTTTATCAACAAACGCCTAAAAGAATTACATGCATCCGATAGTATCTCTGAAATAATTAACCAGTATATTTAATACTGTCTCGCGTACCGGTAAATATTCACGAAAAATACTTACCGGGTTATGCGTTGATGACTTATCTTTAACCCATTGATTAAATGATGAAATCAGCTTCAAACAAATGACCTAACTTACTCGCTTTAGTTTTAAGATATCCCAAGTTATGCGGATTATTCCCCTCCTGCAATGGTACCCGCAATTCAATATTAATACCGGCTTTAGTTAAGGCCTTTACTTTTCTTGGATTATTCGTCATTAGTTTTATCGAGCTAATATTTAAATAACTTAGCATTCCCCGGCAAAAAGCATAATCCCGCATATCGGCAGCAAACCCCAAACGCTCATTTGCCTCAACAGTATCAGCACCATCATCTTGCAGATGATAAGCCTTGATCTTATTCAGCAAACCAATACCACGGCCTTCCTGACGCAGATAAAAAATCACACCGCTGCCCGCTTCAACAACATTTTGCATTGCCTTAGCTAACTGAAAACCACAATCACACCGGGCACTGAAGAGAGCATCACCAGTGAGACATTCTGAATGCATGCGGATCAATACTGCTGATTTAGGATCGATCTGGCCATAAACCAGTGCTAGGTGTTCTTTGCCCGTCGCCTCTTCGATAAACCCATGCATTTTAAATGTCCCCCATTTCGTAGGGAGCTGAGCACTATCTACAAACCGAACCAAATTATAGGGTACTTGCTGTGCCAGTTGGCTACGCACTTGCATAATAATATTACCTAGCTCATTTCTCCCACTGCCATTACCACCATCCCCCCAATAAGCATCACTATGTGAATGCTCCTTTATCACCTGCTCACCGGTGGCCACTAACAAATGAGCATAGTGTGGATTTTGCCGAAATTTTTCTGTCACGACAAAATGCATCACCTTATAGCGCTGCTGCAGCCAATCAGTTTTCACATGCGCGTCGTTTTCACGGCTTAGTTGAAACGCATCAGCGGGACTAGCAGCAGTTCGGATCAAGGTTTGAAGTTTGTCGGTGGCAAATTTTTGTGCTTGGTAATAATGTTCACTACTGGGCCAGACAATACCGTCAATCGTGATAGGACTCAGTGCGAAGTTTGAGAGGAACCCAAAGTTATCGTTGGGTTCATAAAATTGTATTTCATTAACCATTTATTCTGCTCCATGAAAGATAGCTATAGTTTTAACATACTCAATATTCGACTTATCTCCTTTAGCTCCACATCGTTCAAACTAGTATAGATGTGAATACTGATAATGAGAGTCGCTAAAAAAATCCCTCTTTCATAAACTTCTAATGCAAAAGTGAATGGTAAAAATATACATAAGGAAAGAACAGATGGCCTAAATATTCATGTGCTCATTACTAATGCAGCAATGAGATGAAAAACAATAGCCATGAGGAGAATGTTAAAATCAACCAGATGTAAGCAGATCATGCTTCTTACTGGCTAATCGGATAATCTTTTTCTTTCCATTCACGAAATCCACCATCCATGGAAATGATATCCGTATAGCCCATCCGGTTGATCAATTCAGCCGACAAGGCTGAGCGAAAACCACCACCGCAGTACAATACAATTCGCGTATCAAGGTCAGGGTATTTGACTTCCAGATCACGCTCAATAATCCCCCGCCCCATATAAACTGCATCGGAAATATGGCTAGCCTTCCATTCGCTCTCTTCCCGCACGTCAATCAGCACAAATTGCTGGCCCGCATCCTGCCATTGTTTTACATCATCGCAACTGCATTCTTTAATAACTTTACGCGCCTGATTACATAAATCTAAAAACCGTTGACTGTGAGCCATTTCTTTATCCTTATCGATTACTAATAGTTAGTATGCATCCACTAAACTATAATTTAATTTTTGTATTAGGGTTCAACACTCTGCACGCTAAAATGACAAAAACCCGCCGAAGCGGGTTTTAATACAGAGTGTCAACTCGACGAAGTCAATAGTTTGCTTACATCATCGGATCTTGATCTGCGCCTTCTTTCTCAACCACAGGTGGTAACATAGTCTCACGATTAACGCCCAGTTTCAGCGCTAACGCACTGGCGACATATATCGAAGAATAAGTACCAACTACGACACCGATCAGTAATGCCAGCGCAAAACCATGGATAAGCGCACCACCTTTTAGAAACAGCGATACTAATACCATCAAGGTTGTGCCTGAGGTAATCAGGGTTCGTGACAGCGTCTGAGTCAGGGATACATCTATAATCTCAACCGAATCATCAGTACGTAGCCGGCGGAAGTTCTCACGGATACGGTCAAACACCACGATAGTATCATTCAATGAATAACCAATAACGGTCAATAGCGCCGCAAGAATAGTGAGATCAAATTCAACTTCCAGTAGTGAAAACACCCCTAAAGTCAGGATCACATCGTGTGCAAGTGCCAGCACTGCACCTGACGCTAAGCGCCACTCAAAGCGTACACCGACGTAAAGCAGGATACAGAGCAAAGCAGCTAATAACGCGAGACCACCTTGTTCGGTTAATTCATCCCCAACATTAGGACCAACAAACTCGATGCGGCGCATTTCTGCACTGCTGTCATAGCTTTGCATAACAGTAACAACTTGATTGCCCAAATGTTGGCTATCAAGTCCTTCCCGTGGTGCGATACGGATCAGGACATCTCTACTAGAACCAAAATGCTGAATAATCGCATCATCAAAGCCTTCCGCTGATAATAGCGGTCGTATTTTCGTAAGATCAGCCGGGCTTTGATAACCCACTTCAATCACAGTTCCGCCAGTAAAATCTAGCCCCCAGTTAATCCCTTTTACAGCGATCGTGCCTATCGATAGAATGACTAAAAGCGCAGACACAATAAATGCAGGCTTAGCCATTTTCATAAAGCGGATCGTTTTTTCTGTTTTAATAATTTCAAACATCTTTAATCCCCTTAGATTGAAAGTTTATCGATCTGTTTATTGCCCCAAAGGAAGTTCACGATTGCACGTGTACCAACGATGGCGGTAAACATAGAAGCAGCAATACCAATAGCCAGCGTGATCGCAAAACCTTTAATAGGTCCGGTACCAACAGCAAATAGGATGATCGCGGTTAACAAGGTAGTAATATTCGCATCGGCAATGGTTGATAACGCATTATCATAACCATAATGGATCGCCTGCTGAATACTCCGGCCTTCTTTTAGCTCTTCACGAATACGTTCAAACACCAGCACGTTAGCATCAACAGCCATACCGATGGTCAACACAATACCGGCAATACCCGGCAGCGTCATCGTTGCACCCGGGATCATAGACATAATACCGATGATCATGATGATATTTGCCGACAATGCGACATTAGCAACCAGACCAAATTTGCGGTAATAAATGCCCATAAAGATCACAATCGCAATCATACCGTAGACCATTGCTGCCAAGCCATTTTCGATATTTTGCTTACCGAGGCTCGGACCAATAGTACGCTCTTCAACAATCTGTACAGGGGCAACTAAGGCACCTGCACGCAATAGCAGCGCTAAGTTTTTCGCTTCACTCGGGCTATCTAGCCCCGTGATACGGAAACTACGGCCTAACTGCGCTTGGATCGTTGCGACGTTGATCACTTCTTCGATTTTTTTCAGCTTCGACTTGCCTTCAGCGGTTTTTTCACCGGTTGGCTTATATTCAATGAATACGGTTGCCATTGAAGTACCGATTGATTTCTTGGTTGAACGAGACATTTTACTGCCACCTTGCGAATCAAGATCAATATTCACCTGTGGGCGACTGAATTCATCCATGCTAGAAGTCGCGCCAGTAATGTGGTTACCCGTTAGGATAACTTGCTTTTTAAGCACGACAGGACGACCTTCACGCGTGGTATATTTTTGGCTACCCGCAGGCACTCGGCTGCTATAAGGATCAGCTTTACCATCCACTAAGCGAAATTCAAGCGTTGCAGTCGCGCCCAAGATCTCTTTGGCTCCGGCTGTATCTTGAATACCCGGTAATTCAACCACAATACGGTCTTCGCCTTGGCGCTGTACGAGCGGTTCAGCAACACCTAATTGGTTAACACGGTTACGAATGATGGTGATATTTTGTTGCAGGGCATATTCTTTGATTTCAGCAAGCTTTGCGTCGGTCATTTTCGCTGTTAAGCTAAATTGACCATTACTTTCGCTGTCTGATAACAGGATACCGTCATATTTAGACTCAATAAATTTTTCGGCTTTTTCGCGGGTAGCTTCATCGCGAAAACGAACGGTAACGCCGTCATTTTCTTTACGTACCGCAGTATAACGGATCTTCTCTTCACGTAAATCAGTGCGGAAGTCCTGCAGCATTTGAGCCTGTGCTTTGGTCAGCGCTTCTTCCATATCAACTTCCAGCAGGAAGTGTACACCACCACGTAAATCCAAACCGAGTTTTAGCGGTCCCGCACCTAAGCTTTGCAACCAGCCCGGCGTAGAGGGAGCTAGATTTAACGCTACAATAAATTTCTGGCCAAGTTGCTCTTTTAATACTTCACTAGCGAGTAATTGCTGTTCGGTGTCACTGAGACGAATGAGAACTTGGTTATTTTGTAGTTTTACACTTTTGTAGCTGATCTTATTTTGATCCAAATTCACTTTGACTTGATCGAGTGTTGACACTTCAATGACAGCACCACGAGCAGCTGAAACTTGGACAGCGGGGTCTTCCCCGTATAGATTGGGTGTGGCATAGAGTAAACAAATGGCGATCGTAGCGATCACCATTAGATACTTCCACAGAGGATATTTGTTTAACACAATATTACCTTACTGGGATTCGAAAAAATTAAAGCGACTGAATTGAACCCTTCGGCAATACCGCTGAGATAAAATCACGTTTGATTGTTACTTTAGTTGTTTCAGAGACACTGATCACAACATAGTCATTGCTATCACTGATTTTAGTAATTTTACCGACGATACCACCGACAGTAAGTACTTCTTCTCCCTTTGATAGTGATGCCATCAGGTTCTTCTGTTCTTTTTGACGTTTTGCCTGTGGACGATAGATCATAAAGTAGAAGATCACGCCAAAAATACCCAACATGATCAACATTTCATATCCGCTACCACCCGTTGCTCCAGGTAAACCAGGTAGGCCGTCAGCAGCAACTGCATTTGCAATGAAAAAACTCATTTTTTATTTTCCTTTATAAATTTGAATATTGATATGATAAACCAATCGCATCACATTACTACTAATGGGAAAGGTTTATCAAACTTTGATCTAGGATCAGGTTAATTATTGCTTAATATTTAAGCTTCTATCTTACCCAGTGGCGGTACTTCTCGGCCCTGTTTAGTATAGAACGCTGTCACGAACTCATCAAAGGTATCGGTATCTATGGCATCGCGAATATCTTGCATAAGATTTTGATAATAGCGTAAGTTATGCATAGTGTTTAAACGAGCGCCTAAAATTTCATTACACTTATCAAGATGATTCAAGTATGAACGTGAATAATTCTTACAGGTGTAGCAATCACACTCAGGATCTAGCGTGCTGGCATCTGTTTTATGTTTAGCGTTACGGATCTTGATCACGCCTTCGCTGGTAAATAAGTGACCATTACGGGCGTTTCGCGTTGGCATAACACAATCAAACATGTCGATACCGCGACGTACCCCTTCCACTAAATCTTCCGGTTTACCTACACCCATCAAGTAACGTGGTTTGTCCGCTGGGATTTGAGGACAAGTATGCTCCAGAATACGGTGCATGTCTTCTTTCGGCTCACCCACAGCCAGACCACCCACTGCATACCCGTCAAAACCTATGTCTAATAAGCCTTTCAATGAAATATCACGCAGATGTTCGTATACGCCACCCTGAATAATACCGAATAAGTTATTTTTGTTATCCAGTTTATCAAAATGATCCCGTGAACGCTGTGCCCAACGTAATGACATACTCATTGATTTTTCTGCTTCTGATTCAGTCGCCGGATACGGGGTACATTCGTCAAAAATCATCACCACATCAGAACCCAGATCATCTTGAATTTCCATTGATGTTTCAGGATCAAGGAAGATCTTACTGCCATTCACCGGATGACGAAAATGCACCCCGGCTTCAGTAATTTTACGCGTTTTACCTAAACTGAACACCTGAAAACCACCTGAATCGGTCAGGATTGGTCCCTGCCAGTTCATGAAGTTATGTAAACCACCGTGTAGCTTCATCACTTCTTGACCTGGACGTAACCACAGATGAAAGGTATTACCCAGCAAGATCTGTGCACCGGTTGCGTCAACCTCTTCCGGAGTCATGCCCTTAACCGTACCGTAGGTACCAACCGGCATAAATGCAGGCGTTTCTACCGTTCCGCGTTCAAAGATTAAGCGGCCACGGCGTGCATTGCCGTTGGTTTTATCCAATTCGTATTTTAACTTCATATAACCTCAAGTCAGAAAAACAGTCTGACATTATTTTTAACAAAAAAATTAAGACAAAATATTGCGTTCAATATCGTCCATACCCAAGCAAATTCAAAAACATCATTTTTAAGTAGTTTCGGTATCTCTTCAATAAGTTGGGGTAATTTGGCTATTTTCAAGTTAACCCAACCAAATTTATACAGCCGTTTGCTTCGTCACAAACATAGCATCACCGTAGCTGAAAAAACGATATTTTTCAGCGATAGCATGCTGATAAGATGCCATCACATGATCGTAACCAGCAAATGCTGAAAGCAGCATGATTAAAGTAGATTCAGGTAAATGGAAATTGGTCACCATGGCATCAATCAACTGAAACTGATAACCCGGATAGATGAAAATATCTGTATCATCAAAGAAGGGCGCTAGCGGTAAACCTTGTGCCATGGTTGCTTTGGCTGCGCTCTCCAGTGAGCGAACCGACGTCGTACCAACAGCAATAACACGGCCGCCATTAGCTTTAGTCTCCGCTATTTTAGTCACCACGTCTTCAGATACTTCGGCATATTCTGAATGCATGTGGTGATCAAGGATATTATCAACACGTACAGGTTGGAAAGTACCCGCACCGACGTGCAGTGTCACAAACGCTGTATTTACGCCTTTCGCTGTAAGTTGCGCTAACAATGCGTCATCAAAATGAAGGCCCGCTGTTGGCGCAGCTACTGCACCCGGTTTTTCATTATAAACCGTTTGGTAACGTTCTTTATCTGAATCTTCATCCGGGCGGTCAATATAAGGCGGCAATGGCATGTGGCCAATGTCTTCTAGTATTTCTAATACACGACGTTCATCTAAGAACTTCAGTTCAAATAACGCATCATGACGGGCAACCATCTCAGCATTTACGGTGCCTTCTAAGATAAGTCGAGCGCCGACTTTCGGTGATTTTGACGAACGTACATGGGCAAGCACTGAGTTGTCACTAATAACACGTTCAACGAGCACTTCAATTTTACCGCCAGATGCTTTTTGACCATACATACGCGCAGGAATAACACGGGTATTATTGAATACCATCAGATCACCCGCTTCAACCAAGTCGAGAATATCTGAAAATCGCTTATCTTCAAGCGCGCCTGTATTACCGGATAATTGCAGTAAGCGACTTGAACTGCGATCCGCTTTAGGATAGCGGGCAATTAACTCGTCAGGAAGGCTAAAATTGAAATCTGAAACCTGCATGAATATACCTTAAAATCGAACTTTCAATTGAAATAGTCCGCTAGTCTAGTTATCAAGGGCCTGAAGATCAAGCTCAGAAGAAATTACTTCCGCAGTCGGCAGATTAAACAGAGAATTTGGCAAGTCGAATTCATACAGATTAGTACGATCAAATAAATCATTTTGCTTGGCCATTTTAATCTTATATTCCGCCTCTAAGTGCTCGCCTCGCCGCGTCATCAACGCCCATGTAAGGCGGTAGGTCGAGCGATTAATAGATTTAACTTCAGCCTGATCAATTAAATGAAATAGCGCCCAGTCACTGGCTAGATGCAACTGGGCAATATGCCCGGTTTTGCCACTGGTGGCATAAATTTTTGCCTGACTAGTACTTCTCCGTGATGGCCAGACAAAAGTACGCCACTCTTCCGGTTCATTACGGTAACGGTATTCATAACCGTTAATATTCAAGTAACTTTCAGCAATCGTTTTTTTGGGGGTTGGCATGATTTGATAGCTGATGCGCGGCACCCCGCGTTTATGCCGAAAAAAACTATCAGTGATATGGGCTGCTTTACGCAGTGCCTCAACAATATCCAGATTAATGGCCAAACTCAAGCCAAGCCAGCTTTTGGTTTTTTTCTGACGCTCAAAGTCTGCAATAAAAGGCGCCAGATCCTGTTCCACAAAAGACCAAAAAAGGCCATCCTGAGGGTTTAGAAAAGCAATGACCTGCTGCAGTGAAGCATCGTTGCCAACAGCAGAAAAAGGATAATGCCCGTCAATATGCCGAACAAAACTCGGGTATACCGTCTGTTGCCACTTCTGATCCAAAGCAACCTTCGACTCAGCCATCAAGTACAGCCACATCCTTGTTATTGGTTCCGTCAACAGGTACTCAAGCTGTACACTGGAGTCTTGATTAAGTTGTGAGATCAAGTCTGCAGTATCATACCAAGCCTTATACAAGGCTGGCTTATCGGCGGCCGATAATACCTGACCGGTATAAACGAGCGCCGCATCTTCAATGGAGTAACTGCTCAGAATACTGAATAGGTCTTTATTCAAATGGACAATATTTTTCTGATATTGATTAAAACTGGCGTTATCTCGTTTAGATTGCTGGAAATAACTTAGCTGATTAAACACAGGGAAACGTTCAGCTAGCTCTGGAATTCTTTGCTCTGGTTTAGCCGTTACGGGATCAATGTCATAAAGATAAATATGCTGCGACATATTCGCAATTAACTGCACGAATAGTCCGTTCGGAGCAGCAATTGCGTTTAATGTCTCCTGAGTTTCTTGAATATTATTCAAGCGGCGATAGCGTACATTTTCAATAAATTGAAACCATACCTTGGCATAATCAGTGAAGTATCTTGCTTTTACGGTACTCATGATCTGCTTTAACTGTTTCGTTTTAGCTTGCTGACTGACTGTATCTGAGTCCAGCCCTACCACCCAATCAGTAAAACGCTGCTGCAACTGCAGCTCAACTAATTTAGCCCGCGCATAGTTATCCCAACCTGTTTTGCTGTATAACCAAGGTACGGTTATATCGTTTACCATGTATGGCTGAAAACGTGATGACAATAGATTGGCAAGTGTCAGATCGGGGTTAGCGTATGCGTCACTGATAAGCTTTTGATATAATTCATGGCTGTTCAACGGTTTATTTAAATCCGCTCGTGCCGTCGCAATAGGTTCAACCATCTCATACCAGGGATGCAGGTGAGCAATTTCATGATGATTAGATTTGAATGCTTGCAAATAAGTCACGATTAGTTCAGTCAGCGCAGTGTAGTCGTCCGCATTCGCCGCTTGGCCACTTTTTTGTTGCCACAAATTGGCCAACTGATTGGTAACAAATTCAATATCCAACTTATCAATATCGCTGGTCAACATCAGAGATACTTTCAGCAAGTTATAATATTCGTTACGCAGTGTCGCTCTCCGATTACTGCTCTGTTGCTCGCTGACTTTCCATCGCACAGCCAGCTCTTCCATGCGCCGTTTCAATAAGGGCTGCAATTCTTTTTCCACCCGTAAATTAAGCAGATAGAAATACAGGGTTTCCATTTCATCCCTGACCATCAGGCGTTTTTCATCCAGCGCTAAATAAGGCAAGAAGGCCTCGAACTTATTGGCATCCTCATCCAGAGATAAAAAACGTTTTCTGAGCATAGTTAAAGACTGTGTTAATGTTGAATGCTGCTGATCGGCGGTACTCACCGATTTAACTAACGCATCGATTACGGTCCTATTTTTGGTAAAATCATCCTGCAATGATATATAGGCGGTGAGCATAAAACTCACGCCACTGATCACGGTGATAAAAAATAAACTGGCCATAATGGCTTTAAAGCTCAGCTGAAAACGTTTGGCATATTTGTTTGCTTTGACCATCCCTTGCAGGGGCAAAATAATATCGCTAAATAGATGCTTAGCAAATACGCCGTTCACGGCATGATTACGACTCGTCTCTTTTCCTATTAGCGTAAATACTTGCTGCCGGGTATGACTAAGATGGACAACCTTCTGCCCCCGCTGCTCTGCAGAGGTAAAATATACCCCAGCCAGACGGGGTTGCTCTTTATAAAAACCGGGTTTGAAGAGTAACTCGACAAAATCGGTAAATTTATTCATGGCAAATTTGAATTGATTAGGAAATTCTACAATATTTATCTTGTCATGTGAGGCATGGGTATGGGCTAATTTTGAGATCGACTGCTGCTGCAACTGTTTGAGCAAAGCGGCAAAGCGTTCGCGTAAAGAGCCTGTTTCAGGCTGCCATTTTTGGTCTTTTACTGAAAACAGGCAAGTACCGAATACCTGCGCTTTTTCTTGCTCTGAAAGATCGGCAAAGTATTCATCAAAACCATTGATTTGATCACATTTGGTAAAGATGACATAAACGGGAAAAATGATCCCAAGGTAGTCAATCATTTCATTTATGCGCTCACGTAACAGTGTTAATTGAAAACTGTGTTGTTCCTCTTCTGCGAGTAAAAAGTCACCCATATCCAGAGTTAGGATCAGTCCGTTGAGAGGCAATTTAGATCGATAACGGCGTAATAATTTTAGCAGCGCGATCCACTCATTATGAGCTCGGCCATCAGTAATATAGCGACCAGCAGTGTCCAGTAAAATAGCGTGTTCTGAAAATTTAAAATTACAATTCGGTGTCGGCTGTAAGGGTAGACTGAGATCCGAACCTTCGGTATGAATAAAATCCAGTCCGGACTGCCGCGTTAATGCGGTTTTACCCGCACCTTCAGCACCGATAAGCAGATACCATGGCTGCGTATACAACGCCTTGCTACCTCGCATTAAAGTAACGATATCACTATTTTTAAGCATCCCCACGGCATGCTCAAATTGCCCCTGCAGTTGCTTTATAGCATCACTGTCTGTGTAATAATTATCATGCTCACTCTGGCTATTATACAGAGCATGACGTTGTTTCTTTGCCCGGCGATACAGGTAACAGCAAATGCTTAACGCGCCGACAGTGACAATACTGAGTGCGCCGATCTTGCTCAATGTGGCGTGCAGAAAAAATAGGTTGCCCTTAAACCAAAGCAGTAGGTTAAGTGCAACATTAATCAACAAAACTGCAGCAATAGCAAGACGGTTACGCCGTGTATAATCCACTACTTCGCCCCCTCAGCAACGATGTCAATTAATAGCTGCACCTGCTCCTTTACATAATATTGCTGCTGCTGGATCTTCTCCCTCAGGAAAAACTCTACCGCACCGAAAGAGATCATAAACAGAAAAATGCCAATAATCATGATGCTGCCCGGAGACATCGTTTTTTTACTCGTCATCAAAGCCAAATAATCATCTCTACAGTATTGGTCGATAACCCGACTTGGCTGCCCTTTGACCCGAATGATTTCTTGATTTATTATAACTTTAAGCCGCAATAATTGGGTATGTTCCATGCTATTGCCTTGGTACCCCAGCTCTAGGCACAGATAATATAACTCTAATAAATTAATATTATGTTTAGAATTTTTCAATAGTTTATCGAGATGTTGAAAAAAGAGCGCGTCACCGTCCTCAATTCCTAACAGGTTGTATTGAAGTCGATGCTGAGGCCATTGTTGATGACTGGACAGGCGGTTGTGGAGAATCATTTCATCACAGAAAATGATCAGGGCAAACATAATTTTTTCGACCTCAACTGTCGTCAGCAGATAAATGTGAGCTTGCTCTTCAAGTAATGTTAGCGCGAGTACAAACTCTTGATACAGCTTCTCATCTAGCGGTACCTCCTGATCCTGAATGCGTAGGAGCAAGCTTAATATCGGCGAGCATACCTCCAATATGGGGTTATATATTGGATTACAGCGACGGCTATGAGTGTCCATCACTTTTCCATGTAGAGAATTTGATTTTTCACTAATTTCACATCAAATTCGGTATCAAAAGACAACGAGCCCGAATCTAATTTATGTACCCAGCGCCAACCATTTTTATCAATCTCACGAAACAGGGCAAAGATCGCCACATAACTGGCATTATCCATCTGCACAAACTCATAATCTAGTTTTGCATTAGGTTTGATCATCAATTCTTGTTTATGCAGTAGATTTGAACCGAGCACTAATTCATCGGCTTTCCACAGTTGATCGAAGGTAGCAGATTGAAACGTGTCTACATCAGCAAGCTGATAGATACGCACAATAACAGGCAGGGGCTCGCTAAAGCTATTGGTATTGAGGTCTGCAGACGCGGATAAATTCATTCTGACATCCGTGCTACTGCAGGCTGAAAGTAAAACAAGAAGCACGGCAGTCGCGGTAGCTTTCATCCCTTGCAGGGAAAAACGCAGTGATGGGGTTACTGTCTTCATATGCTTAAACATCCATTGTTATTAGCCAGTCATTTATGGGTTTTCTTCCATGTCATTCTGTTATATCAAAATTGGACTGCACTTTAAACCACCACCAGCAATATCACATTGAAGTAGGCGGAATAAACATCTAGCGAAAAGATCAAAATCAGGAGATTAAGAAAGCAAATAAGTGAAGCTCGCGCATATTAATAAGTAAATTGATATAACACGGATTTTTTATTCAAACTCCGCAATTGATGAATTTTATTTGCGACTCATCTCGTCATTAAGCATTAATCGTCGACCTGCCCGCAGCTGTCTCGCGGGTCAGATGATGACTAGCGCAATCAAGATCCAGCGATTAATCCGGATAGTTTTGACTTCCTCCTCCCCACATTCGGTTTGCTGCACTGCTGAGGGGGGGATCCTCATTACAGGGTGCAGCCTGATGGCTCAAGTTTCTGATTTATTACTTGAAAGCCTCAACATCGAAGCGATTGCAGAACAAATTTATTGACCTTCGAGTAGCCTATGATAAGCCCTTACTTTGGTCGAGTTCATACTTTGCAGGTTCATGCGGCGTCGCACCGCTAGAGGTGGTGAAAAAGTACATACAAAATCAAAAGGCATAAATGCCCTTTCGGTATGTTATATTAACGAATTTTAATCTGACGACAAGCAATAGCCCTAACAATAGTCCTAACAATAGCCCTTTAACAAGGCTGTTGCTTTAACGTCGGCCGATAGCATCAAAAATGACACCATAATATAAAAGCAGACTAATCACATTATGAATTTAACTTCTTCTAAATCGGACCTTTCACTGGCGCGTCAACTATTTCAGATGACGTGGCCAATGACGTTTGGCGTATTGTCACTCATGAGTTTTCAACTGGTCGACAGTGCGTTTATCGGTCAGCTAGGAATATTGCCACTTGCTGCGCAGGGCTTCACGCTTCCTATCCAAATGATCATCATTGGCACCCAGGTTGGTTTGGGGATCGCGACAACGGCAGTCATTTCAAAAGCGTTAGGGTTAAAGCAGACGCTATATGCTAAGCAACTTGGCGGTTTGGTCCTGACGATAGGCAGCCTTGGTGTCGCGATGATTTGTGGATTTTTATGGCTAATTCGAGAGCCCATCTTAGCCTTATTAAGCGCTCCGGCGTCTGTGTATCCGATTATCAACAGCTACTGGCCCCTCTGGCTGGTGAGTGCATGGGTGGGTGCCTTGCTCTATTTTTATTACAGTATTTGCCGCGCCAATGGCAATACCCTGCTCCCCGGCACAATGATGATGACGACTAGCGCCATCAACGTGGCACTTGATCCTATTTTCATTTTCACCTTTGATTTAGGCATTAAGGGCGCTGCGCTTGCTACCATTGCTGCTTTCGGTATTGGTGTTTTGCTGGTTGCACCAAAAGTAGCCCGTAAACACTGGATCTGTTTCAATTGGAGCGACCTGAATATCGCAGCAAGTGTTCGCTCACTAACCAATATCATGGGGCCAGCCATGACAAGCCAACTGTTGCCTCCGCTCTCTTCAATGCTGGCAACTAAACTACTGGCGAGTTATGGCGCAGCCGCGGTCGCGGCCTGGGCGTTAGGCTCCCGTTTTGAGTTTTTTTCTATCGTTTCAGTGTTAGCGCTAACTATGTCTATGCCCCCTATGGTTGGGCGTTTGTTGGGGGAAAATAAAATTGCTGAAATCCGTCAGTTGGTCAGTATCGCATGCAAGTTCATTTTCGGATTTCAGTTTGTTATCGCTGTGATCACTTTCCTGACTTCGACTCAGCTTGCAAACCTAATGACCAGCGAAGCAAATGTGGCTAGCATCCTTAATTCACATTTAACCATAGTGCCATTAAGCCTCGGCCCACTGGGTGTGTGTATGCTGATGGTGTCTGTTTCAAATGCGCTTGCTAAATCCTATACCGCACTGATTATTTCGGCGCTGCGTCTGTTTGCTTTCTTCCTGCCTTGTTTATGGATTGGTTCGCGAATCGCAGATATTCAGGGGCTATTTGTCGGCGCACTGGTGGGCAATATTCTGTCAGGATTAGCGGCCTGGCTGGTATATCAAAGGATCATAAATCAAATCGAAAACGAAAACGATGTGACTTAGGCTGACTCATAGCGTTAACCTCATGATATTGCGGTTACTAGCAACACTAAAAGAGAACAGAGCCTGTTGAGCTAAGATGCTACACGCGTTAAGGTATCGAGAACAAGCGATTTGAGCCTTGCAAAGAATGCAAAGCACAAAGCCGTAGACGTTATGACAAAGGAGTTTGTCGCAACATTTATTTAAAAAATTAAATAAATCAACATCATTAAATAAAGGAATATAAATGAG
>JBLHPA010000049.1:0-18435 GCA_047628235.1 Moritella sp. | reverse complement strand
CAACAGAACTTAATCATTGATAATGCGGGTACTATAACGCCAGTGACCGAGCAATTAATGTCACTTAAATTACTCGCTGCCAGTATTCAGGAAACGCTGCAACGTTATGCGATCGTATTAACCGTACTCGAACATGACCAGGTTATTGAAAAAGCACAACTGGAAATGCGCAGTCAGTTAATTGCCGAGCGTCTCTCCTCACTCAATGGGGTAAGCGCACCGGAATTTTTTGATAAGAAGGTGTTTGCTATTTTCATTGAGAAACTGCAAACATTAAATTATCTGTCAGCCGCAGGCACCGCCAAAGCAGATAAGATAAGTGCACTGGCGAATACGGTCAGAAGTCTAACCACATTAGAAGTGAAACAGACGATTACTGACGTTATGTTAAGTCAGCAAACTAATGAGGCTTAATTAAGTACGTAAAAAGGAGCCTTGGCTCCTTTTTTACTGTCTTCTGCTTTCAGTTAGATTATAAATAACTCAAAAACAAACTGACAAATACCACCATACCAACGTAGTTGTTCTGCAAAAAGGCGCTAAAACAAGCGTCCCTATCCCGTGTCACAATGCGCTTTTGCTGGTGTACAAACAACCCAGCGACAATCAGTAAGCCAACAAAATAAATCGTACTTAGGTTTAATATCCAGCCCAATAATGCCAAGCACAACAGCGTAGCCAACTGCAGTAAACCAACAATGAGTTTGTCTTTTTCTGCAAATAATATCGCTGTCGACTTAACGCCTATTTTCAGGTCATCATCCCGATCAACCATGGCATACAAGGTATCATAAGCAACCGTCCATAAAATGTTAGCAAGAAACAGTAGCCAGGCATAACTCGGCACCGAGCCTAATTGTGCTGCAAATCCCATCGGTATAGCCCAGCCAAATGCCATACCTAATACCACTTGCGGAAAATGGGTATACCGTTTCATAAACGGGTAACAAGCAGCTAAGGCAACCGCGATAAATGACAGCATAATAGTCAGCGTATTCATCGTCAGAACCAACAAAAAGGATAAAAGGGTCAGACTGAAGAAAAAAATCAATGCACCTTGAGCCGATATCCGCCCCGCCGCCAATGGTCGTTCTGCAGTACGCTTCACGTAACCGTCAACACGGCGATCGGCAAAATCGTTAATCACACAGCCGGCCGCGCGCATTAACACTACCCCCAGCGTAAATACAAGCAGCACATCTAACTTGGGAAAGCCTTGCGCTGCAATCCATAATGCCCACAGAGTCGGCCATAGAAGCAGCAGAGTGCCAATGGGCTTATCCAGCCGGGTTAATTGAATATAGTCTTTAATCTTTAGCATCATAACAGACATAACATGCGTATCCTTACGTTATTTATATGCGATTGCATCAGGCAGAAAGACCTCAGAAACCAATAAAGATTTTCCGTCCAATAAAAAACACGATCGGCGTCCAAACAGAGATCCTTGCCAAGTAGATGCCAGTGTATGAGTCAGCTCATGGAGTTTATTGCCCTTGCCAAATTCTGCAATTTCGATAGCACTGCGTTGCATATTCGGTGCATTAAATAATACCGCACCCAGTGGCTGGTTACCGAGCTGAGCCAATCTTTCACCCGCCCCTGTAAGCGTGGTTAACGGCATAATAGTTCGTGCAAATACCCAGGGCACCCCATCAAGCAGTAGTAGTACTTCACGGACAAAGCCCCTCGTTTCTGTCAAATTAAGCTTGGCTTGCTCATCATCCGATAGGGGATAGGTACCTTCAATTAAAACCTGCACGGTAAATTCACGACAATGTTGTTTTAATCTTGCCGTCAAAGAACCAATATCAACCAACCAATCGTAAAGATTGGCAGAGACAGTATCTTGCAAGATTGTCGGCCATAACCACGTAGACTCGCAACCAATAGGGTAAACCGGAGTACCAAGAAAACAACTCGCTAATGTCCCTGTATTCATTTTATGACGCATTTCTAAAATTACTTTTTCAACAACAAAATCAAGCCTAATTATCTGCTATTAATTAAAAGATTGTAAGCCGAACGCAACTTGTTAAGTGATTTATTTAAATATTGCTTTGAAATTGAGTATACTAGCCGACAGACTACGTGAAGTTATACTTTGTTTTGCCAAGGAACCAGTAAATGAAACAACTACTCTGGCTTGCACTATTTGTTGTAAGTTCTATCTACCCAGCGGTCGCATCGGCAGAAGAAAATACAAGGCCTGTCTATATCTATTTTGGCATGGAGCCGGATATTATTACCAATTATGTCAGTGATTCGAATAAAATTGGTTTTATTAGCGTGGCAGTGGAGCTTATGGTCGCCGATAATAAGAACTTGGAGATCATTGAGCAACATCAACCCTTGATCCGAGACAAAATTATTTCATTATTGGGGCAGCAATCACCTTCCCGACTGCGTTCACTGGCAGGAAGAGAAGAAGTAAGAAAAACCATCCAAAATGCAGTGAATATATTATTAAAACAAGAAAGTGGTACTTCAGCTGTTGAGAATCTTCTGTTTACCAAGTATTTATTGATGTAACAACAAGTGTGGGTGGGCATGAATCAGTAGCGATGAATAAGCCGGTTCAGTTTACTAAACCGGTTTAGTGCTAATTTAACCTTTAATAGCATCAATGATTGCAGTCGTAGAACAACCATCTTCAAACTGCAATATATTTACCCTGCCGCCATTAGCAAGTACCTGTTTATGTCCGGCGATCTCTTCAACTTTATAGTCACCGCCTTTAACCAGTACATCAGGTAACAATTCACTGATCAGGCGCTCAGGCGTATCCTCAGTAAACTCAACAACCCAGTCCACGGCCCCAAGGGCAGCAAGCACGGTCATGCGACGATCGCACTGGTTTATCGGTCGCCCTACCCCTTTCAGGCCGCGTACCGAGGCATCAGAGTTCACTGCAACAATAAGACGCTGTCCCAGTTTTCGAGCCGAATTTAAATAAGACACATGGCCTGCATGAATAATGTCAAAACAACCGTTGGTCATGACGATATCTTCACCACGCAATTTTGCTGACTGAACTGCAATGCTAAGCTGCTCTTCAGTTAACACGCCAAAACCGCTTTCGTGCGAGCCATACACCGAATTTGCTAACTCAATAGGACTCACAGTCGACGTACCTATCTTAGCCACAACCACACTGGCTGCAGCATTCGCCAGCGCACACGCCTGTTCTAGCGATGAACCTGCGGCGACAGCCGTTGCTAATACCGATATAACCGTATCACCCGCCCCGGTAACGTCATAAACTTCCTGTGCCAACGCCGGTAAATGAAACTCTTCCTGCTCTACCCGGATCAGCGTCATGCCTTTTTCACTGCGGGTAACGAGCAATGCTTCAAAGTCATATTCCACAATCAACTGACGGCCTTTTTCAACCAATTCCTGTTCCGTTTTACAATGACCGACAACGCTTTCAAACTCAGATAGATTAGGCGTTAATAACGTCGCACCACGGTATCGTTCAAAATCACAACCTTTGGGATCAACAAATACCGGTACTCCCTGCTGCTTTGCAGCTTGGATCATCTGCTGCACTTTAACCAGGGCACCTTTGTTATAATCAGACACGATCATCACCGGATAATCAGCAAGGTTATCAAGTATTTTAGTCACCAGAGGCTGGGTATTAACTGCAGCAACATCTTCTTCAAAATCAAGCCGGAGGACCTGCTGGCCACGGCTTAATACGCGCAGTTTGGTTATGGTCGGGTAATCAGGCAATTGCAGGAAGTCACATTCTACATTAACCGCCGTCATTTTTCCCCGTAACGCCTGCGCGGCTTCATCTTTTCCCGTCAGGCCAAGTAGTTTTGCACTCGCCCCCAACGCGGCAATATTGAGCGCCACATTAGCAGCGCCACCCGGCCGGTCTTCCACATTTGCTACTTTCACAATCGGCACTGGCGCTTCCGGAGATATACGGTTGGAATCGCCGCTCCAGTAACGGTCTAGCATAACATCGCCAACAACTAATATTTTTGCGTTGCCAAAATCAGGTAAAGTGACGTCCATTATTTTCTCGATAATTTCTAATTAGAATATTTAAACTTATGATCTATAAATGCCTGGCCACAACCCACCAGCAGACCAAGTAAATGGGCGGTATTTGCCATATTTAATCCCAATACCGGGAAAAAGCCCAGTACTAGCCAGGCGAGCATAAAACCGACGTAAGGTTTTGGTAAGTTAAGCCCCAACTCTGGCGCTAAGCGGCCTGTCCACCAAATATACCCGACCAGAGCATAAACAACACCCGATATACCACCAAAATTAGGTCCAGATAATAAAAATTGCCCAACATTCGGGATCAGGGCTGCAACCAAGAATATTAGCAGCAGTTTTTTGCTGCCCATTTTTGTCTCAATTTGGCCACCAAGGTACCACCACCATAATAAATTGAATACCAGGTGCAACACAGAAAAATGCATCAGCGCCGGGGTAAATAAGCGCCAAAATTCAGTGATGGTGCCTAATGACAGTGAAAAAGGGAAATGCAAGGCGGCAAACACAAATTCATTTTGCGTTAACATGCCCAGGTACATCGCCATGAATACAGCCAGGCAGATCACAAATACAACCAGGGTCACCATACCAGCATGCCCCAAAAAGTTTTTTACCATATTGCCAGAGCTGTAAGTAAAACTCGCCGTGCGAGTATCTGCCACATCCCAGGATGCGGCCTGATATTTAGCCTGATAGGGGTCTGCTAAAAATAGATCTAACTCATGGGATGCATCTTCCACATGAGTCATTGTAGGCAAGCAGATGGCAAATCCATTCTCCGCTGGTGCCATTTTCGCATCAATCTTTTTAACTGCCAGGTAATCCACAAAAGCCTGTGCCATACGTGGATTAGTAATTACACCAATTTCAATCATTCACATCACCTAATTTGTTACAAAAGCACACTCTCTGCGCCAACCTTCAAAACCGCCATCCAGGCTATAGACCTCTTCAAAACCTTGTTCAACCAGATACTGTGCCGCCCCCTGACTGCTCCGGCCATGATAACAAACCACCACTACCGGCGTATCAAAATCTGTTTGCTGCATGAATGTAGCCAAACTGGAGTCAGTTAAATGGATGGCCGCTTCAATGTGCGCATCCATAAAGGATTGTGGGTCACGAATATCCACCACTTTGGCTTCAGCGTTGGCGGCGAGCAGCTGCTGTACCTGTTCAATCGAAATATGCTGAAAAGTATCCATACTGAAATCCTGTTTTTATTACTTAAATTCAAATATTATACCCATAACCATTCAAAATGCAGAAATCCGCAAGCCGAGAGGTGACCAGATTTAATAACCAGATCTAATAAATAGGGTAATACACAATGCTCAGCCGATTATTATACACAGCTTTACTCTACATAACGTCACCGATCATTTTTTCTTTGTTGCTAAAAACGAAAAAAGGTAAACCGGCAATTGGCTCGCGCTGGAAAGAATTTGCCGGTATCAGCCCAGGACTGAAACAAAAGCCGATCTGGATCCATGCCGTATCGGTCGGTGAGGTGATCGCCGCAACGCCGATGATTGAAGCATTGCAACAGCACTATCCGCACCAACAACTGCTGATCACCACAACCACCAGCACGGGTGCAGAGCGCGTACAAGCACTCTCCGGAAATATAGAACACAGGTACTTTCCCGCTGACTACCCCTTTGCTATCAAACAATTTATAACCCGAATTCAGCCGTCACTCTGTTTGATTATGGAAACCGAATTATGGCCAAACATGCTGACCATTTGTCACGCCAAACAGATACCGACTGTCGTACTGAATGCCCGTCTGTCTGAGAATTCTCAACGTAAATACCAACGTTTTCAGCCACTATTTTCCGCCCCCCTACAAAAAGTAACCCGTATTTTGTGCCAAAACAGCGATGATCAGCAGCGCTTTAAGACCTTAGGGTTACCAGCAGAAAAACTTTCCGTCACCGGTACGGTAAAATTTGATATTCAGTTTTCCGATAGCATAATTAATAGCGGGTTAGCACTCAGATCACAGCTTGGACAACAGCGTCCGGTCTTCATTGCAGCCAGTACGCACAAAGGCGAAGATGAGATCATCCTCGCCGCATTCAAACAGATCAAACAACAGCAACCGGACACCGTCCTGATCTTGGTACCACGCCACCCAGAACGCTTTGATAACGTCGCCACCTTATGTCAGACCGAGTACCCGAGTACCCGAAGACGAAGTCACCCTAACAGCAACAGTGAATTAGAGAATGCTGATATTTATCTCGGTGACAGTATGGGAGAAATGCCAATCCTGATCGCTGCCAGCGATATCTGTTTTATGGGCGGGAGCCTACTGGGGAATAAGGTCGGTGGCCATAATTTACTGGAACCCGCGGCATTAGCAAAACCGTGCATTACCGGGCCAAGTTATTTTAACTTTGCCGACATAACGGCACAATTACTGCATTGTGGTGGCGCGGTGGTAGTCAATAATGACACTGAATTGGCAACAACAGTAGTCCAATTAATTATTCAGAAAGCGCAGGCAACAGCAATGGGCTTACAGGCCAAAAGTATGGTCGATAGTAATAAAGGTGCACTCGATAAAATAATGCAGCAGCTATCTCCGCTGATTGATGCTGTTAATAACAATTGATGCAGCGAGACAGTACGGTTTCCTCTGTGCCCTTAATTTAGCCGTTTAATCACTGATTAGAATGGGCATCCACATTACACAGGCGTAGGTAGTAATCACGCATATGCTGATAATCTTCATGGGCCTGCTGGGTAAAATAGGGCTTCATCATGAAGAGGGATTTTAATATGCCGCGGTATATGTCTGTTTTATAAATCTTAGCATCTTTGCTGATCGTGGTGCGGTAGCTTACCCAAGAAACCAATACCACCTTTATCGAATTGGCGAGATCATCCAAATCTTCGATAGGGACATTAACCACTTTGTTTTTTTGCAGGGAAAATAGCAAGTCGACTTCGCGCTGAGCTGATACTTCTTGAAATTTAAGGTACTTTTTATGTAATTCAGGATCGCGTGATAACAAGATTGGTAAACTGTAATAGAAAAACCGAAACTGCCACATGGTTTCAAACATAGAATCAAGGTAATTCATCATCACTTCTAACGTCACGTCACCTTCACGGTGAGGCTGGAAATGTTCAGCTAAATAAGTGACATACTGATCAAATATAGAATGAATAATATCTTCTTTATTACGGAAGTGATAATAAAGATTGCCAGGGCTGATACCCAACTGAGCAGCAATATGATTCGTGGTCACATTACGTTCACCATGTTCATTAAACATCGCCAATGCTGTATGGATAATTTTATCTTTTGTTTTCATGAAGCTACCGATTCGATTTAGAATAAAAACACATCTCTCAATAATCGCACACTTACGCATAAATGACACAGTGTAAAATAGAAAGTTTGACTATTAACTCAATTATTATAACCTTCCATTAACAAATTCCAGTCAGACAACTGCCATTTAAAGTGAACACATTTTGATTTTTCCTTTAAAAAAGAACGTTTTAATCTGTCTAGGTTAGCCTGTTGCCACGCGCGTTCCGGTCTTTTAAAGCTACATCTGTCAAAATCAATAAGCCACAATTTATTATTTTCACCAACAATAATATTGTGACTATTTAAGTCCGCATGCCACAAACCCGCCTCGTGAAAGCGTTTAAGCATCACCCCAATTTGGTAATACATGTCCGCATCAAGCGCTGTGGTAGTGAGAACGGCAACCAGATCTCGGGCCCCGGTAATTTTTTTAGTAATTAAATCAGCTCGATAAAACAAACCCTGTTTGATCACCAGCCCGGCAATGGGCTGCGGTACCGGTAATTTTTTATCCACCAGTTGCTGGGTAACCACAAATTCCTGATAAGCGCGGGTGCGTTTTAACCCCGTATAAATGTAGGAATCTTTGATGATTTTCGCAACTAAACCACCGCGATGGTAATGTCGCAGCACAAACTCGTCTGAATTAATTTTAAAAAACCAGGTGACACCACGTCCAAAAGCCGATCCTGTGATGGCATTATTTCGCTTCCAATATTCCCCATCAAAATAATCTGGCGTTATTTCAGCATCCAGCTCATCTTGGAAAAATAAGACCTGGGAGCCCTCCGAACGTATTAACATATAAACTCCAAAAAAATAATTGACTGATAAATTTTACATTACCTCAAACGATTTGCATAATAGCCTTTTACATTCAATAACTAGAAACATTAAATATGACCCCTCCACAGAGTATCTGTATTTTACGCTTTTCCGCCATTGGTGATGTTTGTCACGCCGTTGCTGTTGTACAGGCAATCCAGCGCCATTACCCAACAGCCAAGATCACCTGGGTGATAGGCAGAGTAGAAGCCATGCTAGTGGGGGATATTAAAAATGTTGAATTCGTTGTTTTTGACAAAAAAACCGGATTAAAAGGTTATAACGATTTACGTAAGCAATTACGGGGTCGGCACTTTGATGTACTGCTGCATATGCAGGTTGCGCTCAGAGCCAGCTTGGCCAGTTTATGCATTAAGGCCACGCACCGTTGGGGCTTTGATAAAGCCAGAGCCAAAGAAGGTCAGTGGTTATTTACCAACCACAAGATTAAAGCGCAACAACAGCCCCATGTGCTGGATGGTTTCATGGCCTTTGCCGAGGCTATCGGCGTACCGATAACGCCACCAAGCTGGGATATCCCCCTGTCGACCCAGGATAACTTATGGGCACACTCACAGCTTAGCCATGCGAAGAAAAATTTTATTATTAGCCCGGCAGCCAGTAAAGCCGAGCGCAACTGGACGACCCAGGGTTATGCTGAAATAGCCGATTACGCCAATAGTCACGGTTATCAGGTCTCCCTCTGTGGCGGCGTAACTGCAACTGAAAAACAGCTGGCTGTAGATATTGCAGCGCTTACCAGCGCCCCCGTTAATAACCTGGTAGGTCAAACATCATTAAAGCAATTGTTAGCGATCCTCAAACATGCGGATTTAGTACTGGCTCCGGATACAGGGCCTGCCCACATGAGTACCACAGTCGGTACACCTGTCATCGGTTTATATGCGCACAGCAACCCAGGCAGAACAGGGCCGTATAACAACAGGGCGGACGTGGTAGAGGTATACAGTCGGCACGTGACCGACAGTACCTGGGGAAAACGGGCTAAAGGGGCATATTTGATGCAAGATATTACCGTGGAAGAGGTGAAAAAAAGTGTGAGTAAATGGATGACGACTTGATCTGACCATTGCCCTGTATTTTCAACCTATTTTTAGGTCTATACATTTTAACGAGTTAGAGCATTAAATTATTATGCAAAAAAAATATCTTTTTTACATTAGCCAAAACTACAGCTTCGCCATTTTAAGGCCGTTGCAAAAAGAGATCCGTGCACGCGGAGGGCGGGTTACATGGTTTCTAGAGCCAAATGTGAATGCTGACTATTTAGCTGATGACGAAGCGCAATTAACATCTGTAGAAGCCGTTATAGCATTCAACCCGTTTGCTGTGTTTGTTCCTGGCAACGTAGTGCCTCGCTTTATTCCAGGCATCAAGGTCACCGTTTTTCATGGTTTTGATGCCGGAAAACTAGACTGGAAAGGCGAAAATACACATTTTAGGGTACGTGGTTGCTTCGACCTGCACTGCTCATATGGCAAAGATATGACCCGGCAATTCCGCGAACTGGCGAAAAAGAACAATACTTTTAAAGTCGTTGATACTGGCTGGCCAGCCTTGGATCCTCTCTTTACCGAGTCAACAAACGCTAATCCCTACATAGTGCCCGAAGACAAAAGACCGGTAGTGCAATTCTGTTCAACCTTTTCACCCCGGTTCTCCTGTGCCCCGCATATTATCGATACGATAAAAAAATTATCTGAATCCGGGACGTGGCGCTGGCAGGTACAATTCCATCCTAAGATGGATCCAGACATCGTGTCTAAATACAAAAAGTTAGCAAGTAAAAATTTAACCTTTATTGAAACCGATAACATCATTCCCATGTTACAAAGTGCAGACGTCATGCTGTGCGATACCTCATCAGCGTTATTAATGTTCCTACTACAAAGAAAACCAGTAGTGACCTTTAAGGGAAACCAGCAAGGTGAACACTTGCTCAATGTAACAGAACCAGAGGATATTGAAGTTGCATTAACAAAAGCCCTGCAGCAACCTCCTGAGTTGATGCAAGAAATAGATAATTATATTGAATATATTCATGCTTATACGGATGGCCAATCAAGCGCACGTGTGCTCGACGCAGTTGATAATTTTACCTTTGACTCGCTAAAAGCAAAACCACAAAACCTGTTGCGTCAATTCAAACTGAGAAAAAAACTAAAATACTGGAAACTATAATGGCAGTAAAAGTAATTTACCCAGGCACGTTCGATCCTATTACCAATGGCCACAGCGACCTTATCGAGCGTGCAGCCAAGTTATTTGATCATGTCGTGGTCGGTGTCGCCTTCAGCTCGACCAAGCAGCCCTTTTTTGATCTCGATACCCGCGTCCAACTAGCTCGGGCCGTTACTGCACATTTAAGCAATGTGGAAGTGGTGGGGTTTAGCGGCTTGCTGGTCGACTTTGCGAAAAACTGTCAGGCTTCAGTCCTGATCCGTGGTTTAAGGGCGGTATCTGACTTTGAATACGAATTTCAGCTGGCCAACATGAACCGCCGCCTGAGCCCGGATCTGGAAAGTGTATTTTTAACCCCGTCGGAAGAGAACTCGTTTATTTCGTCGACGTTGGTAAAAGAAGTGGCGATCCATCACGGCGACGTCGCCCAGTTTGTCGCCCCCGTGGTCTGCCAGGCAATCGTTGACAAACTGACAACAAAATAAGCGTTACTGCGTGTTAGTGCTGGCACTCACTACAATAGACAGTGTTACGCTGGCCAATTTTAACCGCTTTTAATACCCCACCACACTGCGGGCATGGCTTGCCCGCTTTGCCGTAGACCTGTAACGCCTGCACAAAATAGCCGGGTTTACCATCGACCTGGGTAAAATCCTTTAACGTGGTACCGCCTTGCTCGATTGCCCGGGCCAGCACATCTTTCACCGCATCAACGAGTACCTTATAACGTGGCAGAGAAATACTACCCGCAGCAAGTTTCGGGTTGATGCCCGCGGTAAACAACGCTTCATTGGCATAGATGTTACCCACGCCGACCACATTGTGATTATCCATCAGAAAGGTTTTAACCGCTACTTTACGCTGGCGGGAACCATCAAACAGGCCCTGAGCGGTAAACGCATCTGTTAACGGCTCCGGTCCCAGGCGCGCCAGCAGCTTGTGCGCAAACACATCGCCTTCCTGCCAAAGTACCGAGCCAAAACGCCTTGGGTCGTTCAGACGCAAACATTTACCCGAATCTAGCACTATGTCCACATGATCATGTTTTTCAGCCATAACGGATGAATCAAGCACTCTCAGGCTACCAGACATACCAAGATGAATGATGATCGTGCCCTTTTCCGTTTCCAGCAATAAATACTTCGCCCGGCGGGCTACCCGGGTAATGGCACAACCCACCACGTCTTGCAATGCCGCAGGCACTGGCCAGCGCAACTGGCTGTTGCGCACGATGATCTTGGTGACGGTAGCCTGCTCTAGGTAAGGCGCAATGCCCTGACGGCTCACTTCTACTTCTGGTAATTCAGGCATGATTTATCCCTAATCCTTTATTATTCTGCTTTATTTGCTTTGCCTTAATTTTTACGGCAGAGCCCATCGGGCAAATGTGACACCGACAATGACTAATGCAGCCATGATTAATACAGTCATCTATTCAATGCTGTCATCAGCGAGGCAACAACACCTGTAATTCCGCTTCATCAATTTGCAATAATTGCTGCTGCCAGTTTTGTAATAGATAGCCCCCTTCAACCTGATATAGGATCAGCGTGACAGGCTCAGATAAATGAGCCAGCTCAAAAGAGATATTAACGCCATAAGCCAGGTTGGTCACCGCAATGTCTGCGGGCAGCGCCTTAAAAGTCGCACTTTCCCACGCTTTAATGATTTGCTGTAACTGTGGTTGGGTGAGTCTCATTGCCGGTTTGATTTCTAACTCGCGGCCTATCCGGCGAATTTGAATATTATCGAACTGCATCGATAGCACCACCGCATTAGCCGGTAATGCAGGTTGGTATAAAGGCGTTTTCGGATCTTGGTTGAGCATGTTGCCGGAATATTGAAATATCAACATCATCACCAGCACGGCAAATATTAATACATTATTCCAACCTCGTCGCGATAGCTGCACGCTATTACCTTTTCATATTAGGGAGTGAATAACACTATAAATCAGAGGCAAAAAAAAACCCAGCAAAAGCTGGGTTTTTAAATATGTGAACATAAAACCAAGGATTACTTGATTTTACCTTCTTTGTACATAACGTGCTTACGAACAACAGGATCAAACTTTTTGATCTCCATTTTTTCAGGCATGTTTTTTTTATTTTTATCAGTGGTATAGAAGTGACCTGTACCAGCAGATGAATTCAGACGAATCTTATCGCGCATAATATAGTTCCTTAAACCTTCTCACCACGGGCACGCAAATCAGCAAGCACTGAATCGATACCCTTTTTATCAATAATACGCATACCTTTTGCAGTAAGACGTAATTTTACAAAGCGGTTTTCGCTCTCAACCCAAAATCTGTGTGAATGTAGGTTTGGCAAAAAACGGCGACGTGTGCGGTTTTTTGCGTGAGAAACGTTATTACCAACAGCTGGTTTTTTACCAGTGACTTGGCATATTTTAGACATGTCGTCTTCTCCAAATATTTTCTTGCTCGAGCAAATATACAGTGTCTTGTTGGCCGTCGCCCAAGACACGTGCTAAAGGCCGCATTTTATACAGGAAATCAAACTACAGATCAAGTTATTTTACATTTAAAAGTGGAAATAAAGAGTAACGCTATACCCAACCTCGCTCTGCAAAACTCTCTATGTCACTGTCACCTATAACAAAATGGTCGAGAACTTTAATATCAATTAATTGTAAGGCAGAAATGAGTTTATCCGTGATCATACGATCCGCACGGCTTGGTTCAGCAATGCCAGAGGGGTGATTATGGGCAAAAATAACTGCCGCAGCGTTTCTTTCCAACGCTTTTTTAACGACCACTCTCGGATAAACACTCGCACTGTCTATTGTGCCATAAAACAACTCTTCAAAGCGAATAACTCGGTGCTTATTGTCTAAAAATAATACCGCAAATACCTCATGCGGTTGATCTCGTAGCTTGGCACGCAAATATTCCCGGGTTTGTTGCGGGCTGGTCAGGGCATCACTGCGGTCTAATTTTTCAGCTAAAAAACGTCGCGACATCTCAACCATGGCCTGCAATTGGACATATTTCGCCACGCCCAAGCCCTTCGTTTTACAAAATTCATGCTCACTGGCGGCAAGTAACGCCCGCAAAGTACCGTAATCAGCCAAAATGTTCCGCGCCAACACCACCACGTTCGTACCCTTGATACCTGTGCGTAAAAAAATGGCTAATAACTCTGCATCTGACAATGCACTGGCACCCATATTAATTAATTTCTCTCTTGGTTGTTCATCTATCGGTAAAGACTTGATTTTCATGGCCACTCACATCACTAAATAAAACACCTTGTAATCTTAGTGCGGCGGTGAGCGAAACAATGAAATAATGATAAAACAGTGAAATAGTTCAAAATTAACCAATTGATAATGCAGGTCCGAAATTTAATAACAAACCTTAGTATCTGATAATTTAATTATGGTATTGTTGTTGCGCTTTTAGAATCTCTTTTCAAATTTTAACGTGGAATGCACAATGACGACTCTCGCTAATAAACGCATCTTACTCGGTATCACAGGTGGTATCGCGGCTTATAAGTGTGCAGAACTCACTCGCCGCTTAACGGAACGCGGTGCGGAAGTGCGTATAGTGATGACTCAGTCAGCACAAAAATTTATAACCCCGCTCACCATGCAGGCAGTCTCTGGCTTTCCCGTTGCCGACAGTTTACTTGATCCCGCCGCCGAAGCGGGCATGGGACACATCGAGTTAGCCAAATGGGCTGACCTGGTATTAATTGCCCCGGCCACGGCTAATTTTATTGCCAAATATACCGCTGGTATTGCCGATGACCTGCTCAGCACCCTGTGTCTGGCGAGTCCTTCGCCAGTCGTCATCGCGCCGGCGATGAATCAGGTGATGTATCAGGCCGTAGCGACCCAGGCTAATTTAGCGACCTTAAAACAACGTAACATTCCACTCTGGGGACCCGCCGAGGGTGCACAGGCGTGTGGTGATGTCGGCCCCGGCCGCATGTTGGAACCGATGGCACTGGTTGCTGCTGTCGAAGACTTTTTTGCTACTGGCTGCGTTTTGGAAGCAGAAAACCAGACCCAAGCGCTCGCGAATATTAACGTGATGATCACCGCAGGCCCAACCCGGGAAGCGATTGATCCGGTACGTTACATCAGTAACCACAGCTCGGGTAAAATGGGCTATGCACTCGCATCCGCCGCACATGCGCTGGGTGCGAATGTGACCCTGGTCAGTGGTCCCGTTGCTTTGCCTGCACCGCAACATTGCGCCATGGTTAACGTTAACAGTGCCCAACAGATGCACACAGCAGTAATGAGTGATATCGCGCAACAGGACATCTTTATCGCCTGCGCCGCCGTTGCCGATTACCGCCCGGAAACGGTCGCGGAACAAAAAATCAAAAAAACCAATAGCGACGAAATGATCCTGCGCATGGTTAAAAACCCGGATATCGTTGCCAGTGTAGCTGCGCAGCCACAACCGCCATTTACCGTCGGTTTTGCGGCAGAAACCCAAGATGTTGAACATTATGCACGCGATAAAATGCAGCGTAAAAATCTTGCTATGATCGCCGCTAATGACGTGGCACAATCGGGCCAGGGTTTCAATTCAGACGATAATGCACTCAGTGTATTTTGGCCTGAGGGCAATATAAATATCCCGCTGGCAAGCAAGCAGGACGTAGCCAAACAATTGCTGCAATTAATTGCCCAACAATTTAATAAATAACCACTAATACTATGAGACATTGCGCCAGCGCAATGCACCATAGCTCCATCAATTGATATATTCAGTGACGATATGAAACAAATAGAAGTTAAAATATTAAACCCGCGCGTGGGTACAGATTTTCCACTACCAAGTTACGCAACACCGGGTTCTGCCGGCATGGATTTACGTGCTTGTCTGGATCAGCCGTTAACGGTTAATCCGGGTGAAACCCATTTAGTCCCAACCGGTATTGCGATTCATATCGCCGATCCAAGCATGGCAGCGACTATCTTGCCGCGCTCTGGTTTAGGCCATAAACACGGGATTGTACTGGGTAACCTAGTCGGTCTAATCGACTCTGATTACCAGGGTGAATTAATGATCTCTTGTTGGAACCGGGGGCATGACAGCTTCACTATCCAACCAGGCGATCGCATCGCGCAACTAATGATAGTGCCAGTGATCCAAGCACAGTTAACTATCGTTGAAACATTTGACAGCAGTGAGCGTGGTGAAGGTGGCTTTGGCCATTCAGGCAAGCAATAACGGTAAAAACTATTCCAGGATGTAATAAAGATGTCAGCAAGTACTAAAAAAAATCGTCGTGAACAAATTTTACAAGCCTTAGCCCATATGTTGGAGACCCACCCAGGTCAACGCATTACCACCGCCAAACTCGCTAAAGAAGTGGGTGTTTCGGAAGCCGCCCTGTATCGCCACTTCCCGAGCAAGGCGCGTATGTTTGAAGGCTTGATCGAATTCATCGAAGATTCTATCTTAGCCAGTATCAATCAGATCCTGACCGAAGAAAAAGATACGATTACCCGTTGCCATCACATCCTCCATTTACTGTTAGTATTTACCGAGCGTAACCCAGGTATCACCCGCATTATGACCGGGGATGCGCTGCAAGGTGAACATGAGCGTCTGAGCGAACAGATCAGCGCGATTTATGCCAAGATTGAAACCCACCTGAAACAGGTATTGCGCGAAAAACGCATGCGTGAAGGGAGTGGTTTTAGTCTTGATGAAGGTACGTTAGCCAACCTGTTGTTAGCCTATGCGGAAGGGCGTATTAACCAATATGTACGAACTCGCTTTGAATTAAAACCGACTACTGATTTTGATCAACAGTGGGAATTTTTACATAAGCAGTTACTGCAAAGCTAAGCTGCATAAGCAATTACGGCAAAGCTTACCTGCAGATACCAACAGTAAAAACAACAAAGGCTACCCTCGGTAGCCTTTTTCGCGATCAGATCCCGTAAGTTTCGCGGTATGCCGTCACACTCTCAAGATGCTGTTGCATTTCAGGCTTATCGCTCAGGTATGTTACCAGGTCGCCTAAGGTCACAATCGATAATACTTTACAGCTATAATCCCGTTCAACTTCCTGAATCGCAGACAGTTCGCCTTTGCCTTTTTCCTGACGGTCAAGGGCAATGAGCACACCGGCTAGTGTCGCGTCGTGTGCCTGGATAATATCCATTGATTCGCGGATTGCGGTACCGGCCGTGATCACGTCATCAACTAATACAATGCGGCCTTGCAGCGGTGAACCGACTAATGAACCCCCTTCGCCGTGGTCTTTTTTCTCTTTGCGGTTAAAGCAGTAAGGCGCATCAATGTTATGGTGATCGCAGAGCGCAACAACGGTCGTCGTCGCAATGGGGATACCTTTGTAGGCAGGGCCAAACACCACATCATAATCGATGCCAGAATCCACCAGCGCAGCAGCATAGAAACGGCCTAAACGAGACAGGTCTCGACCGGTATTGAACAGGCCTGCATTGAAGAAATAAGGGCTAGTACGACCAGACTTTAAAGTAAACTCACCGAATTTAAGCACTTCTTTCTCTAAAGCAAACTCAATAAACTCGCGTTGATAATCTTTCATCGTTTTCCCCTATTGTGATCCAGTAAATAAAAAATTTTACCTAAAAAGCCTAATAATATGGGGTCTATTATTAGGCAATTGATGCAATTTTATATTGATCTAACAGCGCAAGCGCGGCTATTTTAGCAAGCTTTACACTTTAATCAAGGAATCGCCTAAGGCTTTCTTTTGTTCTATTATGATCTGCTCGATACCGTCTTTCGCTAACGCCAGCATGCTTAGCATTTCTTCGTGACTAAACGGTACGCCTTCGGCAGTACCCTGGATCTCGATAAATTTACCGGTGTCAGTCATCACTACGTTCATGTCTGTTTCAGCGTCCGAATCTTCCGGGTAATCTAAATCGCAAACCGCTTCGCCTTTATAGATACCCACAGAAACAGCTGCGATCATAAATTTAATTGGGCTTATTGTTAATTTACCTTTACGGATCAAAAACTCAACCGCATCGGCCAGTGCCACACAGGCACCTGTGATAGACGCAGTACGGGTACCACCGTCGGCCTGGATCACATCACAATCGATTAAAATGGTGTTCTCACCTAATGATTCAAGGTCGATACATGCACGTAGTGAACGCGCGATCAGACGTTGAATTTCCATCGTACGGCCACTCTGTTTGCCACGAGCCGCTTCACGATGCATCCGTTTGTGCGTAGAGCGCGGTAACATGCCGTATTCAGCCGTTACCCACCCCTGCCCTTTACCTTTCAGGAAACGGGGAACACCGTTTTCAACCGTCGCAGTACATAATACTTTGGTGCCGCCAAACTCGACTAACACAGAGCCTTCAGCGTGTGCGGTAAAGTTACGGGTAATGGTAACAGGTCGAACTTGACCCAGTGCTCTTTGGCTTGGACGCATTATGTTTACTCTTCAATGATGATGACGAGATAGTATACCCAAACGGTTGAAAAATGCGAGATACAGGGGTTCCGTGATCACCGCTATAGCAAGTTGCTATAGCCTGAAGGTATAATTGACTTAATTTCATTTAATTAACGGATTTAACATGATTCATAGTATGACGGCGTATGCCCGTAAAGAGT
Source organism: Moritella sp. (assembly GCA_047628235.1). Taxonomy (GTDB): domain Bacteria; phylum Pseudomonadota; class Gammaproteobacteria; order Enterobacterales; family Moritellaceae; genus Moritella. Next base: position 442 of record JBLHPA010000049.1, on the reverse strand, counting down.
TTAAAGGCGATTGGGGTACTGCGGTATGGGAGATCCGTTCAGTTAACCAGCGTTATTTAGAAACCTACATTCGCATGCCGGAGCAATTTCGTGGTTTAGAGTCGGTATTACGCGAGCGTTTTCGTAAAGTACTGCAACGCGGTAAAGTGGAATGTACCCTGCGTTTTGAAGCAAGCTCAGCCAACAGCGGTGAATTACAGTTAAACGAAGCGTTAGCTGAAAAATTAATTGAAAGCGCCAACTGGGTAGCGAAAAAAGCCGGTAAAGCGAAACTCAATCCGGTCGATATTCTGCGCTGGCCTGGTGTAATGGAAGCGGCTGAAAAAGACATGGGTGAGTTATCCACTGACCTGTTAAGCTTTTTCGATGAAACGCTGGGTGAATTTTTAGAGTCTCGTGCTTCAGAAGGTGAAAAACTGCAGGTAATGCTAGAACAGCGCCT
>JBLHPA010000048.1:0-18482 GCA_047628235.1 Moritella sp. | reverse complement strand
CTGGAAAATCCGGTGACATTTTTAAAAATATCACCGGATTTAAGTGCTGTAATAAAATAAGTTCAGTACAGGCTTATTTTTATATATCCCACTTTAATTTTCTTTATCTATTTATCTATTTATCTATCTATTTACATCATTAATTATTTAAGCTTAGGTGCGCGATATTGACGTTGCCTAACACCATCAAATGTAAAAACCACCAAGGCTGCCCAAATAAATATAAAGGTGATAAGCATCTCTGTTTTAACAGTCTCGCCATACAGGGCGACGCCTAGAATAAAGATAATGGTGGGCCCGATATATTGGAAAAAGCCCAGTGTTGATAACGGCAGACGTATGGCTGCGTTGTTAAAACACAGCAGTGGTACTGTGGTTATGAATGCTGCGCAGAGTAAAAACAGGTTTAATGTTACGGGATTATTGCTCAGATCTGAAGTGGCAGAATCAGCCAGTACAAAGAGATAGAGGGCTGCTATCGGTAGCATAATAACGGTTTCGATGAGCAGTCCGACCAGGGCATTTAAATGCAATTTTTTCCGCAGCAATCCATATAAGCCAAAACTACAACTAAGCACCAGGGCAATCCAGGGTAAATATCCCAGGGTGATTATCTGCACCAATACGCCAGTCACTGCGAGACCAATTGCCAGCCACTGCAATTTTCTCAGTTTCTCTGACAGAAACACCATACCCAGAGCGACATTAATGATCGGATTAATGAAATAACCGAGACTGGCATCTAACAGATGGTCATTGTTTACCGCCCAGATATAGGTTAACCAGTTAATGCTGATCAGGGTAGCTGTGCACACTAACAGCAAGACATTGCGTGGTACCTGTAGTACCGCCCAAACTTTCGGCCACAACTTAAACAGGCAGAGCAGAATGACAAGTAGCACGCAGGACCAGATGGCACGATGCGCTAAGATTTCATAGGCGGGAACCTGATGTAATTGCTTAAAATAAAGTGGGACCAATCCCCACATTATATAGGCAAGGAGTGCAAATATAACCCCTTGCTTAGTTTCATTATCGGTTTTCATTCATTATGCCAGGTGTTTTTATATCAATCAGTAGGTCATCTAGCATAACAATGATGAATAGGGAGGAACAGCGCTATTAATTATATATACTCGAGTGCCTTCAGAATGCATAAATCAGCAAGCGGAGAGGCGACCAGATTCGAGGCATGAAACGGGTTACTTCTCGCCTGAAGTATTTGGGAGGCGTGGCGCTAGCCAACCAGGTAAGTGCCGGTACCAAAGGCAATATGGATGCCTTCTTGATTATGCAATTGCATCCGTGTTACTGCGACTTTATTACCCGAGCGGATCACCTTGGCGGTGGCGGTAAACTCATCACCCCAGTCTGGCCGCAGATAATCGATACGCAGATCGATGGTGCCCAGTAATTCATTATTTTCCATCGTCTGCGTGCATTCTGGTAGTATGAGGTTAGAAGGAACTAAGTTTAATTGTAAGTTATATGTTTACTTTAAGTTATGTTAAGGTAACTTATTTTAATCCTGAACTCACGTGAAATTTTTTATTCAGCAAATATGAGTCCGTTTTGAGTGACGTAAAGAACAGAGAGTAGGGCGAATATACAGCTATTTTTTATACGGTTACGATCTTGTGCAGATAATATCTGCAGGTTTGATGACGGCAGAATTATTTATAGGTTCAATAGCAGAATAAATTTTGTTTTTGTTAGAGTTTGTTTACTACACTCATATACTGTTAAAATCGACGATTGCGTTATTTCCTGGCCATTAAGTAACAATGAATATACCCGAGACTGAACAACCTATGACAGCATCCGTTTCTGCTCTTTCTTCTGAATTATCCTCTGAACTCGCTTCTGCCCCTTCTTCGGCATTACAGGTGTTAGAAACTATTTTTGGTTATCAAAGTTTCCGCATGGGTCAGAAGGAAGTGATTGAGCGTGCAATTGCTGGTCAGGATAGTCTGGTGATCATGCCGACAGGCGGGGGGAAATCACTATGTTACCAGATCCCTGCGCTGGTTCTCGGTGGATTGACAATCGTATTGAGTCCGCTTATCTCTTTAATGAAAGATCAGGTAGATGCACTGCGTGCCAGTGGCGTTGCTGCGGCCTATATGAATTCTACACTTGCAAGGCAAGAGTCGGCGCAGATCTTTGCCGATCTGCATAATAATCGCCTGAACATTTTATATCTGTCGCCCGAACGTTTGATGACGGGAGACTTTTTACAGTATTTACAGCAGTTTAAAATCAGCTTATTTGCTATTGATGAGGCCCATTGCATTTCTTCTTGGGGCCATGACTTCAGACCTGAATACAATGATCTGGGTAAGTTAAAGCAGCATTTCCCGACAGTGCCCGTGATGGCGTTAACCGCTACGGCGGATGATGCCACTCGGTTGGACATTTTAAATCAGCTGCAATTACATAACCCTAAAGTCAGCATGTCGAGTTTTGATCGACCCAATATTCGCTATTCGTTAGTGGAAAAATTTAAAGCGCTGGATCAGTTGAAGCGTTATGTTAAACAGCAAGACGGTGTCAGCGGTATTGTTTACTGCACCAGTCGCAAGCGGGTGGACGAAGTCGCAGAAGGCCTGAGCCGTGCGGGCTTTGATGCCGCGCCGTATCACGCCGGGTTATCACAGCAGGAACGTCAGCATACTCAGGAAAAATTTATTCGTGACGAACTTGATATTGTCGTTGCGACAGTCGCATTTGGTATGGGCATTAATAAACCCAATGTGCGTTTTGTTGTGCATTATGATCTGCCTAAAAATATTGAGTCTTATTACCAGGAAACGGGTCGTGCAGGGCGGGATGGTTTGCCCGCTGAAGCCTTACTTATGTTTGATCCCGCAGATATTATGCGGGTGCGCTATATGGTTGAGCAAACCGAGAATGAGCAACAGCAGCGGGTTGAAATGCACAAACTTAATACCATGGTTGCTTTTGCGGAAGCGCAGACCTGTCGACGTCAGGTGTTATTGAATTATTTTGGTGAGTTTAACGATAAACCGTGTGGTAACTGTGATATTTGCTTGGATCCGCCGAAACGTTATGACGGTGCCAAGGACGCGCAAATGGCGCTGTCTTGTGTTTACCGGGTGGGGCAGGCGTTCGGCATGGCTTATGTGGTCGATGTGCTGAGAGGCTCGCAAAATCAACGGGTGAAAGAACGCGGTCATGATAAATTGACCACGTTTGGCATTGGTAAAAATAAATCGCAGGAACACTGGTTAAGCGTGTTACGCCAGTTGGTGCATAGCGGTCTGCTGTTGCAGAATATAACCCGCAGCTCAGTGTTACAGTTAACCGAAGCTGCACGTCCGGTACTCCGCGGTGAGCAGGCGCTGGAGCTCGCTGAACCAAGATTACAACCGATGGCTAAGGTAGAAAAAGCGCCCAAGCGTAACAGTCGGATCGCCAATTTTAACTATGATCGAAAACTGTTTGCTGCATTACGAAAATTACGTAAAGACATCGCAGATAGTGAAAACATTCCGCCTTATGTCGTGTTCAATGATGCCTCGTTAGCGGAAATGGCAGAAATCAAACCCCTTAATGAAGCTGAAATGCTCGATATTAGTGGTGTCGGCCATGTGAAACTAGAAAGATATGGTCGGCAATTTTTGACTAAAATTGCGGCTTATGATTAATTCATTATAAACGGATGTGACTAATTTATAATAAGCGGATGTGACTATGACATGGACAATTGCGACGCAACAAATAACGGATGATATTTTGCTGTTACAGCATTCAGCGTTGAATTTTGAAAACTTTACGACCCTAGCACCGCAATTAATTGACCAGATTGGCGCCCGAGTTTGTGAACAAAATTGGGGGGCAGATCAACATGCTTGGGTATTGGAGTACGAAAATATCAATCTGTTGCTTGAGTTCGAAGATTATACTGCGAGCGTCTGGTTAGCGGTGACGCGGGAACAGGATGTCGCTATACTGGCTGGGCTAGCCAGACAACTAGATTGTCAGGTCGTTAGATAACTAAAATAAGATCGTTAGATAATTAAAAGTAGTCCTCTTCCTGAAACCATAACTCTGCCTGAATAACCTGTTTAAAATATTCAATCGCTACGGGAGAGACAGCTTCCAGTGCGGTTGCTATCGGGTGCACCCATTTAGGTTCTGAGATCAGCGCTATTTTATGCCACTGACGCCAATATTTAATCCCTATTTGGGCTTCATCCAGCAGTGCGTGTAGTTCGAAACCTGCGAAGTTGTCATCAAAAATAATGCAAATATTTACGTTATTATGCTGGTGGAGTAACTCATCTAAAACCGGTTGCAGCACATGCTCATAATCTTGATGGCTGACAGTTGCAGATAAGTTAATAAAAAGGTTGCAATCGGACAGTTTTGTTATGGTTATCATGGGCATCTCCTGATGCGAGAGTGTTGTCATTCACCGTAATTACAGCAATTAGAGTTACAGCGAATACGGGTTATTTTGGGGTTGCCTAGCACCTAACATCCATGACTATTGCACTCATTATCACTTTTGCACTAATTATAGTTGTTAGTTACGTATAATCTTATTGAACCAGACTTATTTACTCTTCAGAATAAACATCGTTGTCAGTACTGCCACGATGGTAATTGTCACAGCAATAACAGTGAATGAGGCTATGCCCACTGTATCTGAGAAAAGATCGCTAAGTAGTTTGCTCCAGATTTCCATCGTTAAATCCCTGTCGTCATATATGTAATGTTTATGTTACTTATTTCGTCATGTAGCACGCTGATCTAGATCAGTGATTTGCTATGTTATTGGTATGTTATGCCAAAGTTGTGGATTAAATTTACGACTGAATTTTTGCATTTTGACGTTGCTTGGGTATAATGCGCCCTCCGAATGGTTCGGTAAAAATTTACATGGGTTCCCTTACCCCATGAATTTAATTAAAAAGGTTTATTATGCGTGAATTAACTTCAAAGCAGACGCGACAAGCGTTGTTCTTCCTATCCTGTTTTCATATTTTGGTGATAGCAGCGAGTAACTACCTGGTTCAATTACCGATCAATATATTTGGTTTGCATACCACATGGGGTGCATTTACGTTCCCCTTTATTTTTCTTGCAACCGATCTTACTATTCGGCTATTTGGTAGCGGTATGGCGAAGCGGATCATTGCCCAGGTAATGCTGCCAGCCTTATTGGTTTCATATGCGCTATCCGTGGTCTTTTTCGAAGGGTCATTTCAGGGTTTCGACGGATTACAAACATTTAATAGTTTTGTTGGCAGGATTGCATTAGCCAGCTTCCTTGCTTATTTGTTTGGTCAGGCGCTGGATATTTTAGTCTTTAGTCGTCTGCGGCAGCTAAAAACCTGGTGGGTTGCACCGCTATCATCTACAATTTTCGGTAACTTACTCGATACAATCATCTTCTTTGCAGTGGCTTTTTATCAAAGTTCAGATCCGTTTATGGCACAGCATTGGGTTGAAATAGCGGCTGTGGATTATGGTTTCAAACTTTTGATTAGCCTAGCTATATTCTTACCATTATACGGCGTTCTTCTAAACAAGCTGGCGCATTTGATTACCCTTGAGTCGAATGCAAAACTAAACACCGTGCCTGTTAGCATGGGGTAGGTTAAGTTGATGTTGTAAAGGCGTTAGATTAATTGTTGAACGCCTTTGTTATTTTAATGCGGTTAATGCTCAGCCAGTAAGGTATAATCGCCATTTTTAAGCCGCTAACTTACACGCTATTGAGGTGCTGAATGGCCACAGACGTTGGTTTATACGATGATATTCGTCCATTCAAAGATGAAGAAATTGCTGGTGTTGTCGAACGTTTAGTCAATGATAAAGCGTTTATTACTGCCATTGCGCATTTCCAGTTCCCGCGCCTGATCAAGCATTTTAGCTGGGCGGTATTCCCGATGATCCGTATGGCATTACGCCGTAAATGCAGAAAAATCACCAGTATTGCTGCTATTCAACATGAAGTAGTCGCTTACATGAAAAAAATGATAGCGACCACAACAACGCAGGTTACTTTCAACGGTATGGATAAGCTCGACAAAAATAAACAATATCTGTTTATTTCTAACCACCGCGACATTGCGATGGATCCTGCCTTCGTCAACTGGGGCTTGTACCAGTATGGTTTTGAGACAGTACGGATTGCGATTGGCGATAATTTATTAAAAAAACCCTTCATATCTGATCTGATGCGGTTAAATAAAAGCTTTATTGTGAAACGTTCAGCTAAGGGCATACGTGAAATGATGGCGGCTTTTAAGTCCTTGTCTGGTTATATCCACCATTCGTTGGCTAACGAGCAACAATCAATTTGGATCGCGCAAAAAGAAGGGCGGGCGAAGGACGGTAATGATCAGACCGATCCTGCTATTCTAAAAATGATATACATGCACGGTAAAGGGAAAAAAATACCCTTTTCGGACTATATGAAACAACTTAACATTATCCCTGTGTCTATCTCTTATGAGTATGATCCCAATGATCAAGCCAAGGCTAATGAACTGGCTCACCTAGCTACCGCCGGGCATTACAGCAAGGCCGAGTTTGAAGATATCGACAGTATAGTATTGGGTATTGTTGGTTTTAAAGGGCATGTTAACGTAACCTTTGGTGATGTTATCTACAGTGATGCCGAAGATGCAAATACACTGGCAGAGCAGATTAATCAGGCGATTGACGGTAACTATCACTTACATACCACGAACTTATTGGCTGCGGAGTTACTGCATGCAACGCCAAAATACAGTCAAGCGGCCAGTCATGTAACAGCAGAGCAGAGAGTACAATTTTCAGCACATTTAAAAACAGTGCCTGAAGAGCTCCACCCTGCCGTGTTGTCAGGTTATGCTAAAGTAGTAGAAAAGCACTTAGCAGCAGAGTCAGAATAAGAATAAAATAAGAGAAAAAGTACCGACGTGATCCGGCAGCATAGCTGGGTCATGTTTTATTACCTGCAATTCCCCTCATTGGACCCGTTACCAAATAAATCCAATTAATTCACGAATAAAGCTTGCAAACACAAATGAGAATGATTACTATTAAGTTGTTCTTCAGGGGGTTGTAATTAACTTCAGGTTGGACAAGACATTGCTCACATTGCTTCCGGATTAATTTTAATCCACTTACTCCTTGCAGAGTAAACCGAATCTTTTCGGGCCGGTGATACCAGACTTCTTATCCCTCGAATTAACGAGAAGTTTGATTGATACCGGCTTTTTATTTATTCCTGCCGTTTTCTTAATTTTAATTAACACACATCAAACATCCCAACTTATATTTAATGTACTATTTTTAATCATGTTGAGTTGTTTTTATTCATCATCTTTCCTTGTTCAAGATTTTTTTCCACATCAGCAAAAAATATCCAGCACGATAGGATCATAGTTGTACACAGCCTAAGCTATTGTTATTTAATTATTTAAAGATCACATGTTAACTTAGTTTCTTTTTTATTGTTTTTTTTGATCGTCATTGTTAACAGAGTTATCCACAGTTTGATCAAGATCTATGATCCACAGGTTAAGATCTGATCTCATGATATATTTTACCTCACAACATAGCTTGGATTCACTGCTTGTGGCATCCTTAGTCTATTCATCATTCATCTCACTGAGTTTAATTTTTATGTCCAAGATCCCTAGCAATCCCCTCGTGCTTGTCGATGGCTCTTCGTATCTGTTTCGCGCCTACCATTCACCCCCGCATCTCACTAATGCTGAAGGGCTAGCAACCGGGGCTGTGTACGGCGTGATCAATATGCTGAAAAGTTTATTAACCCAGTTTGAACCGAGCCATATTGCAGTGATCTTCGATGCGAAAGGGCCGACATTCAGAAATGAAATGTATGCTGATTATAAGGCGCACCGACCACCAATGCCGGATGATCTGCGCTATCAGATAGAACCCCTGCATAACATCATTAAGGCTATGGGGTTACCGCTGATCTGTATTCCTGGCGTTGAGGCGGATGATGTGATCGGCACGATCGCCAAGCAGGCGAGTGCACAAGGCCGGGCTGTATTGATCAGTACCGGTGATAAAGATATGGCACAGTTGGTAGACGAGCATGTCACCCTGATCAATACCATGACGGATACGATTTTGGATCCGCAGGGTGTGGTCGAAAAATTTGGTGTTCCACCAGAATTGATCATCGATTTCTTAGCCCTGATGGGCGATTCGGCAGATAATATTCCAGGTGTACCTGGCGTGGGTGAAAAAACTGCCCAGGCGATGCTGCAGGGCGTTGGTAGTATAGAACAGATCTATGCGGATCTAGATAAGCTCGCCACGCTAAAATTCCGTGGTTCAAAAACCATTGCCAAGAAAATGATAGAGCATAAAGAAAGTGCTGAGATGTCTTATGCTTTGGCTACGATCAAGTTAGATGTTGAACCTACTGTGGCGCTGGATGACTTGGCGATTCAGAGTACTGATATTGATTTGCTTGTTGAATTATATCAACAACAAGGCTTTAAACGCTGGATAGCAGCGCTGCTTAATGGCGCCGATGCGACGAAGCATGCCAATGCTGGCAGCAAGGCTGTCACAAAGACGGTGGGCTCAGAAGAAGAGGTTGCGGTCAATTGTACTATCGATCGTAGCAAATATGAGACAATTTTAACGCAAGCCGATCTGGATCGTTGGTTAGAAAAATTACAGAACGCTGAGTTATTTGCTCTGGATACCGAAACTACCAGTTTGAATTACATGCAGGCTGAGCTGGTCGGGCTGTCGTTTGCGGTGGCTGAAGGTGAAGCGGCTTATTTACCCGTAGCGCATGACTACCTGGATGCGCCGGAGCAGCTAGATCGCGATCATGTACTGCAGTTATTAAAGCCGCTGTTAGAAGATGCTCAGGCGAAAAAAGTCGGACAGAATCTAAAATATGATATGTCGGTACTGGCTAATTATGGCATTAAGCTCGCAGGCATAGCCTACGACACCATGCTGGAGTCTTATGTCTACAACAGTATTGCAACGCGACATAATATGGATAGCCTTGCTTATAAATACCTCGGTCATCAAACCATTAGTTTTGAGGAGATCGCGGGCAAAGGTAAAAAGCAATTAACCTTTAACCAGATTGAGCTGGAACAAGCTGCGCCGTATGCGGCAGAAGATGCCGATGTTACCTTGCGTTTGCATAACGTATTATGGCCAAAATTACAGCAGGAGCCCTCACTCGTTAAGTTATTTGAAGACGTGGAACTGCCGCTGATCAGCATTCTTTCTCAGGTAGAGCGCCAAGGCGTATTAATTGAAAGGTCAAAACTTGATGCGCAGAGTATAGAACTGGGTACGCGTTTACAGGAACTGGAAAAGCAAGCATTTATCATTACGGAACAGCCATTTAATTTAAACTCTCCGAAGCAGCTACAGGAGATTTTATTTGTCAATATGGCGCTACCAGTGATCAAAAAGACGCCGAAGGGCGCGCCATCAACTTCTGAAGAAGTATTGCAGGAACTGGCACTTAATTACCCTTTGCCTAAATTGATCTTAGAGTATCGTAGTCTGAGTAAGTTGAAATCAACTTATACCGACAAGCTGCCGACACTGATCGAAAAAAAAACGGGGCGCGTGCATACGTCTTATCATCAAGCTGTTACAGCTACTGGGCGTTTATCATCAAGCGATCCTAACCTACAGAATATACCGGTCCGGGCAGGTGAAGGTCGGCGTATTCGTCAGGCATTTATTCCAGAAGAGAGCTATAAATATGTGGCAGTGGATTATAGCCAGATTGAGTTACGCATAATGGCACACTTGTCCCAGGACAAGGGGTTGTTAATGGCGTTCTCTGAAGGTAAAGATATTCACCGCGCCACAGCGGCAGAGGTATTTTCTGTTGAGCTAGATGAAGTGACGAGTGATCAACGGCGTAGTGCCAAAGCCATTAACTTTGGTTTGATCTATGGCATGAGTGCATTTGGTTTAGGCCGACAGCTAAATATTCCACAAAAAGAAGCGAAGCTCTATATGGCCCGCTACTTTGAGCGTTATCCAGGGGTATTAACCTACATGGATGAGACGCGGAAAATAGCCAAAGACAAGGGTTACGTTGAAACCTTATCTGGCCGTCGTCTCTATCTACCCGAGATCAATGCGCGGAATAAAATGCGTCAGATGGCCGCTGAACGTGCCGCGATCAACGCGCCAATGCAGGGCACAGCTTCCGACATTATCAAAAAAGCGATGATCAACGTGGCTACTTGGATAGAAACGGTAGAACCAGACTCTGTGCGTATGTTAATGCAGGTACACGATGAATTGGTGTTTGAAATAAAAACAGAGCATCTGACTGATTATGTTTTAAAGATAAAAGCGCTAATGGCTGATGCAATGCAACTCGACGTACCATTATTGGCAGAAGCCGGGGTCGGTGAAAATTGGGATGAAGCACATTAATCGAGCTTGATTAGGAATGAACAAAACTAATTCTAGGATTGGTTTTGTTGTTTTTATACTTAATTTCAGGCAGATAAGTGTTCTTTGTCACATTTTTTGTAATTAAATTACGTATTTTACTTCCGGAGTAGGCATTTTTTGAGTATATTAGCTGGGTAGGGTATGGAGGTTCGAAATTATGTTTCAAACCTTTTGTTTCAAATTGAATTTATTATTCATCGCCACGTCAGTTTTGACGAGGCGTTTTTTTTGTCTAAAAAACCGTCGCCTAATTACGCTTTACTTTCGCCCGCGTATTCACTGCAGAGCAATGTTTCCGTTTCTTCATCATCGCTTTCACCTAATGCAGGCGCTAGCGCATACCATTCGCTGAGTTTGTTTTTCAGTATATCCAGACCGGTATGTTTGAGTGAAGAAAATGCCGCTACTGTCACGTCACCGCCAAACTCTTTTACTGCACTCTGTACTTCTTTTACTGTTTTGCTGCGGACACCTTGTTTCAGTTTATCTGCTTTAGTCAGCAGTGCAATAACCGGAATTTCTGAATCAATAGCCCAAAGAATTAATTGCTTATCGAGATCTTTTAATGGATGGCGAATATCCATTAATACCACTATACCTTTGAGTGAATTACGTTTTTGTAAATATTCACCCAGTGCTTTTTGCCATTTCTTCTTTACTTCGAATGGCACTTTTGCAAAACCATAACCGGGTAGATCAATCAGGCGTTTGCCCTCTTCGATCTCAAACACGTTGATAAGTTGGGTTCGCCCTGGGGTTTTACTGGTTCTGGCTAAGCTGTTTTGGCGAGTCAAAGCATTTAATGCACTTGATTTACCGGCATTTGATCGACCTGCAAAAGCAATTTCAATGCCCGAATCATCTGTTAGGTGGCTAATATCTGGCGCACTAATCCTAAATTCAGCGTTTTCGAAGTGTATTTTTATGTTATCCAATTTAATATCTCTCATTGAAATTGTGTTAAATGATTACTTTTATTTGAAAATGTGTAAAATAGTCAAATAGAATAATAATAAGTGTAACATGTCACACGGTGACATGGGATCGGAAGCTGAAAATAACAAGTGGAATGCTATGAAAAGTCTTGTCTTATCTTTTGCAATGTTAATTGGGTTAATGGGTACCGCGCAAGCAGCTGGGGATGTTGCTGCCGGTGAAGTTGCTTCTGCTACATGTGCCGCGTGTCATGGTGCGGATGGTAATAGTCCGGCCAGTATATACCCTAAGTTAGCAGGGCAAAATGCATCATATATCGTTAAACAGTTGAAAGATTTTCAGCTAGCGATGCAAACGGGTGGTACCAAAGGTCGTAATAACCCGACGATGATGGGTATGTCGGCGATGCTAACCGAACAGAATATTGAGGATTTAGGCGCATTTTATGCGGCTCAAACTATGAAACCTGAAGAGACTCCGACAGATGTTGTTGCTGCAGGCCAGTTGTTATACCGCGGTGGTGATATTGAGCGTGGAATTGCAGCATGTATCGCTTGCCATGGCCCGCGTGGTAATGGGAGTGAAACTGCAAAATTCCCTAAGATTTCAGGACAGCATGCTGATTATATTAAATCACAGCTGGAAAAATTCAGTAGCCAAGAACGTGCAAATGACCGTAATGGCATGATGCATGACATTGCCTATAAGATGAAACCAGCCGATATGGAAATTATTGCAAAATACCTGGGTGGTCTACACTAGCTAATTTTGTTTGGTTTCCCTATTTTTGCACGGTAAATAACTCAGCTACGGCTGAGTTTTTTCTTTTCAACAGATCGGAATTATCTTTTGTCTTCGGCGCTTTTTTGATAGTCTGCGCTCATTAAGCACCTATCTGTGCAGCGTCAACCGCATTTAATTAAGATAAGTGGCCAATTCATGTTAAAAGCATTGCGTATTTACCTGCCTTCATTAAATAGTGAAAAGTTTTACTATCTTTAGTATAGGTGGGGCGTTATTTTAGCTTTATAAGTAAATTTGTCATAAATGCGTAGGTGTTCGTCGATTGGCACTATAAAAATAAATGGAAAATGAGATGATCATGTTCCGTCAAACAGGTTAAAGATAGAGAATAATATGACACGTAAAAGAAAAGAACGCTCCGGTGGCCCGATAGGCATTGCTAAAACAGATCGCGCAAAACGTGAGACAAATAGCCAGGCGCAAGAATCGCGCAAGCTGAAACGATTAAAAAGTCGAAAAGGGTTAACTTCTGGTAGTAGAACGACTGAAAGCGAAAGCGGAAAAAAACGCACTGGTGGCTCGCGCAAATCTGGCGATCCTAGAGTTGGTAGCAAAATGCCGATCCAATTGGTAGCAACGCCAACTCCAGTCGTTCAGCCAGCAATCGTTAAAGTTAAACAGCCAAAACCCGTTAAGGTTGAGTCCGTCAAGCCAGCATTAAGCTTTGAGCAAGAGTTGGATAAACTGGAAAATGATGCACGTTTAAGCGCTTTGCTCGTTCGTTTGGACAATGATGAAGTGCTGAATGCTGAAGATCAGGATTATGTTGACGAGCGTGTTGAACGCCACGAATTTTTGCTTGCTGAACTTGGTTATGCAGACGATGAAGACTTTGATGATGATTATGACGAAGATGAGTGGGATGAAGAGATGATCGCGAAACTTGATGCTCAGTCATTTGATAGCAACACTGAAAAATTGTCTGAAGATGAATTATATACTCGTTTTTTAAATACAGAGAAAAAGATAAAAGATAAGGATGCAGAGGAAAAATAATGCAAGCGAGCTGGATGATATTGCTGGGCATTGGATGCCTGATTATTATTGCATTGGCTGTATACGCTGGGCGGCTGTTGTATCGTCTCAAAGCACAGCAGGTGCAGCAGTTGCTACAGCAGAAAAATGCAGTTGATGCACGTAAAGTCCGTATCATAGAAAGTGTGCAAATCATCGCAGGATCGATGCAGCGAGAAGAATGTGATCTGTCCGAAGGTACCATTAGGATCGCCAAACTTTTAGCTGCAATCCCGACTGCCGACCCGCAGGATTGGTCGCTGCATTACCCTGAATTGCATCTGTTTTACGGCAAGATAAAACATATGTCGATCATGGACGCACGCAAGGCACTGCCAAAAAAAACACGGATACAGCAGGATTTAGATCGTTTTCGTTATGAATCTGAGTTTGGTGAACGAGTGCAAAAAGAAATTGTTGGTTTAATGTCTTTTGAATGTTAATTAATAACAGTGTTAACTGCTAAAGTAATGATGTAAGACAAGCGGTGTTATGGCTAGCTTAGGCATAATACTGTGATCTGTCGTAGGGGAAGAATATGCTAAATCAAAAACTTGTCTGGGATCAGGCAATGATCGAAAAATACAATTACAGTGGGCCAAGGTATACCTCTTACCCGACTGCATTAGAGTTTGATGAGTCATTTAGTTATCAGGACTTCCGGGTTGCCTGTGAGGAAACCCCAGATAAGCCACTGTCGTTATATGTGCATATTCCATTCTGCCATAAGCTTTGTTATTACTGTGGTTGTAACAAGGTTATTACCCGGCACCAGCATAAAGCTGATCCGTATTTGGATGTATTGGAAACCGAAATTAAACTGCAGGCACCTTTCTTTAAAGACCGTCTGGTAACGCAATTACATTGGGGTGGCGGTACGCCGACGTTCTTGACCCAACCGCAAATTCAGCGCCTCATTGATGTCCTTAAAATGAGTTTTAATTTTACCGATGATGCAGAAATTTCGATTGAAGTAGATCCGCGTGAAATTGAACTGAGTACAATTGATTTATTACGTCAAGTTGGTTTCAACAGGCTTAGTCTTGGCGTGCAAGATTTTGATAAGAAAGTACAGGTTGCGGTAAACCGGGAACAAGATGAATCTTTCATTTTCGCCATTATTGAACGTGCGCACTCACTCGGGTTTAAATCTACTAATATCGATCTGATCTACGGTCTGCCACACCAGAGTAAAGCGAGCTTCCATAAGACCTTGGAGCGGGTGTTAGACTTAGATCCTGCGCGGCTAACCGTGTTTAACTACGCGCATTTACCTAGCCTGTTTGCTGGCCAGCGTAAGATGAAAGAAGAAGATATGCCACTGCCGTCAGAGCGTTTGGCTATCCTAGAAGATGCCATCGGATTTTTAACAAGCAATGGTTATCAGTTTATCGGTATGGATCACTTTGCCAAACCCGATGACGAGTTAGCGATTGCACAGCGTGAAGGTGTGTTGCATCGTAACTTTCAGGGTTATACCACCCAGGGTGAAACGGATCTACTTGGCTTAGGGGTATCGTCAATCAGCCAAATTGGTAATGCTTATTCGCAAAATCAGAAAGAGCTAAAAGCCTATTACGAACAAGTTGATAAACGGGGGCATGCGCAATGGCGTGGCGTGGGTCTGAATGACGATGATTCTATTCGTCGTGCCGTAATCAAGCAGCTTATGTGTAATTTTTATCTTGATACTAAGCAGATTGAGCAGGCGTTTGGATTAGATTTTAGTGAGTATTTCGCCGAAGACATGACCTTGTTACAGACATTTATTGATGATGAACTGGTACTGATTGAGGGCGATATTTTACAAGTTGCACCGAAAGGTAAACTGCTTATCCGTAATATCTGCATGTGTTTTGATGTGTATTTGCGTCAACGCGCCCGTCAGCAACAGTTTTCACGGGTGATTTAATTACGTTACTGTCAGAATAAAGATTAAAGAAAAGAGGTGCTATTTGGCACCTCTTTTTTTTAATTGACCCATCCTAAATAGTATTGCTCATTACTGGGCTTGTTATCCGCTCTGTCGTTATTAAACCTGCAGCTATTAAATCAGCAAGGCGGATTTTTGTTCGCGCAAGATCCGTTTTTCGTCATGATTTAAAAAGGCCATCTCTAAGCCGTTTCTTTGTAATTGGTGGATCTCGGGTGCGGTTAAACCCGTTTGTGGTGCGGCGACCCTATATTCATGTGCTAACTTAATACCACTGACACCCGGATCATCAGTATTGAGTGACACCTGAATGCCGTGTGCGAGAAATTGTTTGATTGGATGCGTCGCATAACTTGCCACTGTGCTTATTTTTATATTACTGGTCAGGGCGGATTCAATACCGATATTATGCTTTTCCATTTGATTCATCAACGCATTGTCCACCGGCGTCACGCGCCTGCTTAAAGTGATTTTCAAATAACTGACCAGGAAAGCCAAGTCCGTCACTGACTAAATCAATGCCCGCGTTGGTTGCATCTTCTTCGGTATAAGCGGGTAAGGGCTGGTGATGCTTGTTGGCTAGCGCTAAATGGTGCTAATGCGTATATTGCCATCAAGATGCCTGTGTAGGTCGATTAGGGGTTAACTTAGCATGGGCAGTGATGTTTAACAGAAGGTTAATATACATCCGTAGACAGATATGTAATATTAACTCAGAGTATTAAGTTAATTATATAGCTTTAATCATAAAAAATGGAAAGATTGTCTATGAAAGCGATAGTCATTGATATTGATGACACTGTATTAGATTTTGGTTCGCGATTACGTGAATTTGTTAATCATCAGTATGATAAAAAAGTAATAGGTAAACCAAAAGAGTGGGACTTATGTGAGTGGTTAGGGGTTAAGGAAGGCCAGGATGTAGAAATACTGACTGAGTTTGCGTCAAGCTGGCAGTTTGGTGCTTTAGACGCACTACCTGGCGCATCACGGATACTAACGAAACTGACTCAGGAAGGATATGATATTTTTTGTATTACAGCCTGTAGTCGAGAACCACAAGTTGAAGCGTTACGTCGTGCTAATATGTACCATTGTTTCGGTAATATTTTTCAGGAGATATTTTTTGTTGGCTTCGGTGAATCTAAAGATAAGTATCTAAAGCAAATTCAGCAAACTCATGAGATACACGCGTTTGTTGATGACAAATTTGCTAATTTAGAAGACGCGCACAATGCTGGGATTGATCGTTGCATTATGATCAAGCAGCCGCACAACAGGAACTTTAGAGAACGAGTCACCTGCGCGCATGACTGGTATGAAATATCTTATATTATTCAAACATGGCATGATAAAACGTGGTCTGTACAATAATTTACTGATTTATAGTCATATATCATTTAAACTTATGACGTATATCTGGGTTTTTCAATTTCTAGCCATAATTATTGCTTATGCCCTTCAGGTGAAAGTGTTATGATCAGCCCGTACGTAACCGCAACCTTAACCTGAATTGTGTGGGATATGAAAAATCATGCAGCAACGACATACTGATATTATTAATCTTGTAAATGACAAAGGACGTGCTTCTGTTGGTGAGATGTCAACTAAGCTGGGTGTTTCTGAGGTCACAATACGTCATGACCTGAACAGGTTAGAAAAAGAAGGCTTTATTCGTCGTGTGCATGGTGGTGCTACGCCACATAATACAGACAATGTATCACACCGGATCACGGTTAACTATGAGCACAAGCGCAAGATGGCGATGCGTGCGGCCAGCTTGGTTGAGCATGGTGAAACGGTCATGATTGAAGGTGGCAGCGCGAATGCCTTGTTAGCGAAAGAGCTGGCTAAGCGCAGTGACGTGACCATTATTACCCCGAGCAGCTACATTGCGCATTTAATGAAAGAAACGGATGTTAAGATAATTGTGCTTGGTGGCCTTTATCAGCACGAAAGCGAAAGCATGGTTGGTACGTTAACCCGCCTCTGCATTAAGCATACTCATTTCACTAAAGCATTTTTAGGCATCGATGGTCTGCATCCAAACACTGGTTTTACCAGTCGCAACATGATGCGGGCAGATGTTGGTGTGGCCATTTTAGAGAAAGGTGCACAAAATATCGTTATTTCTGATTCTTCTAAATTTGGCCAAGTGCATAATACGCCGCTATATCAGTTTGAACAGGTTGATATGGTGATCACTGATGAGGATGCCTCATTAGAATATGTTGATCTGTTAGAAAAAAATAATATTAAAGTGATGAAATAACGCCCCTGTTTATTATTTTCGTCAACTGCGTACATATGAACCATCAATAGGCTGAATTGTTATAACAATTCAGCTGGCATCAGTAAACATTGTTATGTTACATTATAACAATGTTTACTGATATCTTGCTTGAACCATGTCCCTACTCCTATTTTGCAGCATAGCTACTCTTTTTCTCGGTCCTTACTTATGTAAATTTGTAGAGAATAAATCTGATCGCTTTGCTTTCTTTGACAGCTTTATCTTTGTTTCTATCGGCGGCCTGGTTTTATTTCATATCTTGCCAGAATTGCTGGAAGCAGGTGGTATTACTGTTTTAGGCCTAATGCTGGTCGGTCTATTTGGCCCCGGTATGGTAGAAAAGGTATTCCATAAGGTTGCCAGTCAAACACATACTATTACCCTGGTTCTGGGTGTTCTGGGCTTAGTTTTACATGCGCTTACCGATGGTGGTGTATTGGCGATAGAAAATGATCAGACGGCTTATTTATTGGCGCTAGGCGTCGTGTTACACCGTTTCCCGGTGGGATTAACCGTGTGGTGGTTATTGCGCCCACATTATGGCCGTTTACTGCCTCTGGCTGTATTAACCATTATGTCATTTGCTACTGTGGCAGGGGTTTGGCTGGGTGAAGAACTGATTGCGCACGATCCGGGTTATTGGTTGATCGGATTTCAGTCTTTGGTGACAGGTTCAATTTTACATGTAGTCTTTCATCAGCCTTATAAACAAACACATGGGGTAGAGACTCAGCGGGATAAGTTTGCAGCGGGTACCGGCAGTCTGGTCGGTGCGGCTTGCCTATTGGCCGTTTTACTGCCTCACTGGTTAGGCCACTCAGTACACCAGCATGACGTTGTTAAACAACCACTTGCAGTGGAACAGGCGTACGCTTTAGATGAACATACAGTGCATGAGCATGAGCATGAAAATGAACATGAAAATGAAGGTCACCTTGCTGCGGATGAGTCAGGTATTCACAGTAGTGAAACGGCTGAAACCTTACTGCGTTTTGTAAGTTTGTCGTTACATGCCGCGCCTGCCCTACTATTAGCTTATCTGATAACCTG
>JBLHPA010000047.1:0-18984 GCA_047628235.1 Moritella sp. | reverse complement strand
TTATCTTCATTTCAATGTCCGTTTCAGTTCACATTGATATAAAACTGGTACATATCTTGACCTTACTGCGTGACACTTATACCCCAAATTAACATTTGTTATTTTTTGTCATTTTCTATCGCTAACATGTCATTTTGTTGGCACTAAAAAGCCGTTATTAATTGCTTTAATGAATGTATCTAAACAGCTTAGACATTGTTTCCCAACTTGCTGAATCCTGTATTTCCAGCTTGCTTGGGTAAGACAAATACTTGTTAAACCATTCATCATTGATAAGGCGAATAAATATGAAAAAATCAAAATTAGCTAAAGCATTACTCCTAACCTCTATCACCCTGACCAGCGTCACAGCTAATGCGGCAACTCAGGAGCCTCTCTCCACCTGGAAGAAAACAGGGGTACTTTCCTCTACCATTATTGTCGGCACCCTTGTTGGTGGTCCTGTGGGCTTGGTACTAGGATTGGCCGCAGGAGACTGGATCAATAATACTTGGGATAAATCTCTGGAATCAAAACAATTGGTAATGGAAAATCAGCTTATAACAGATAACCTTGTAATCAGTGAAATACAAAATAATCAATTACAAAGTGATGTGCTGGCTTTAGATCAGCAGATACAGCAAATTTCAGAAACTGAATTATTGAATAAACAGTTAGTCCAACAAGCGTTACAATTAGACCTGCTATTTGCCGTCAATCGAAGCGAACTGGATTTGACAAACCAAACCAGGCTGGCACAAATCGCCAACTACTTAGCAAAAAATCCAACCATAAAAATAATGTTATCAGGCCATACTGATCCCAGCGGTAAAGAAGAATTAAATGACAATTTAGCCCAGCAAAGGGCATTTTCGGTGCAAGATAAACTCATTGCGCTGGGCGTTGATGTAAATAACATATCCGTACAGTCCTTTGGCGCAGCACAGGCCATATCGCGACTCGGCGATGTTGCTCAATACCCCCTTGATCGAAAAGTCAGCGTCGAATTTGTTGATTCATTCTCTGATCAAAAGTCTGGTTCAACGTCTGATTCATTGGCGATGCAATTTTAGCTGAAAGCCGCATTAACACTGCCTGCCAATTAAAAGACTGGCACGGAACGGCTGGTCTTTTATTTTATTATCCCCTTATTTCTGGTGAATAACTCTTAAGTATACTTAAATGTTAACAGCATAATTTATTAACCACTTTTTATGATCTAACTAACAGTTTGCCACTTAAATTTTAGTATATTTAATCATATCAATACGTTGATCAACGCCGATAACGGTCTTATCTTGACAGGAGTGTCCATTATGAACATTAACAACATCCTCTGCCCAACCGACTTTTCAGATACGGCCAATACAGCGATCGAGTATGCATCTGAGCTCGCTTTAAAATATGATGCAACGCTTCATTTAGTCAGTGTCATTAATGAAATACATGGTTTTGACAGTTTTCAGGTTCTCGCTATCACACCGAATGAAATTCATGAACATATGCTAAAAATAACGCAAGAAAAATTAGATGAGCTAACCGAGAGCATTCCGCCAAGCATTCCTCTACATACAATTGTATTAGAAGGTCATCCATCAACAGAAATTACCCGTGCTGCAAAAGAGTTTGACTGTGACATGATCGTCATAGCCAGTCACGGACGGACAGGCTTTGAACATATACTTATCGGCAGTGTGGCAGAAGCGGTAACCCGCCATTCACATTGTCCTGTGCTCATAGTTAAATAAAATAGTATCAAGTAAGGACGAACGTTAGGAGTGATAGTTTTACTAACGAAATTCTAATTTCAAGCCGTTTCAACATCATCATTGAACCCCGTACCTTGATCTGGCTTGGGAATATGGCATGGCTTGGGAGTAAACTCTTTAAACCAGTTAGGGATACGCTCCTCCAGCCAATATTTTGGTTTTAAGATTGATCCGTATACAAAGCCCACATGGCCACCATATTTACTCAATTCAAAACTGATTTGTTCAGACATGTTCGCTTCTGTCGGGATCACTTTCTTTGTTAAAAAAGGGTCATCTTCCGCATGAATAAACAAGGTAGGCGTTTGTATTTTATATAAATACTGTAATCCACTGCACTGTTTATAATAATCTAAGGCATCTTTAAAACCGTGTAAAGGTGCAGTAACCTGATCATCAAACTCTACAAAAGTGTTCAGCTTTTTCACTTGTTCCGGCGTTATGCTTAACGCCGAAGTCATGTCTAGATGTTCAAATTTGCGTAAAATACTGGCCTGTAACAGCTTAATTAAACGTCGCTGGTAAGCTTTGGAAAAGCCTTTTTTGATCCGTTCTGCACTTTCAGCTAACAACAGCGGTGCAGAAACAATGGCAGCCGCAACCAGTAATGAATGCTTACCTTTTTGAGCTAAGTAATGGGTAAGCACACTGCCCCCCAAGGAGTAGCCGATAGCAAATAAGGGCGACTGCGGATAACGCTTAGCAATCAGGGCAATCACGTACTCGGCATCCGCTGTATCGCCAGAATGATAAGCACGCAACAGTCGATTCGATTCATGGCTACAGCCACGGAAATGCATTAATAAACCAACCCAACCTGCGGCCTTTACAGCACGCATAATACCTTTAATATAAGGCGATTCAACGGATCCTTCGAGACCATGAAAGATAATTACAATTGGTTTATTACCTGCTGTTTCCGGCATTTCGGTCCAAGCAAGATCTAAAAAATCGCCATCCTCCAATTCTAACCGCTCATGAATAGAATCAATCTGCAAATTACGGCGATTAAGCGTAGGTAACATAGTCTGCAGGTGAGCGTTACGGATCCACCACTGAGGCTGAAATTGACTGGTTTGAAACATCTTAATATACACCTTAGTTGAACAAACAACCGAAACAACCCTTGTCCTTCTTACCAAGGCACTATTATCCCCTTTACAAAAACTATTTTATTTGATCTTTTGTGATAAGACCATCTTTAGTTAAATCAACATCACGCGAATAATTATGATCGAACAATATCGCAGGCCAAAATTGTCCTATCACCCTGGATAATAGATACCTAAAGCCCTATTTATCATGTAAACTCTAAATAATTTGAATTATTATTTGTGGCATTAATGAATTATACAGCACTTGAGTCTTATTCACGAAAGTGGATTTTCAACCATAAATCACTACCAATCAATGCCGCCGACCTCACTAAAATAAAACCATTTAGTAAAGCAAGATCCGGGCAAATTTGGAGCCAATTGATTAGCTCACAGTGCAACTTTACGGATCAATTTAGTAAAGGTGACTGGGCGCACAATCAAAATAACTGGCCAACACAAGCGGACTGGCAACAAGCCTGGGACGATGATGACATGACAGACTTACCGCCTGAAGTCTTGCAACATCTAGACTGGGATGAAAACAGCAAGGTCTATTTTTGCTACGAGAAATTTAATATCATTGAAACTAACTGGGGCACTTTTAAGCGCCATTGGAAAAACTTTTTATTCTTTGATGACGGTGCACTGCTGATCTCAGCAAAACGTAAAGAAGCGCTGTCATTCCAGCAAAATGGTACTGTTTTAATTGGTACCAGAACCCCTGTTTAAAAAACGAAATAGATAATAATTATGCATACTTCCTGCTGTTGCGGTTTAGCAATACCCTTTAATGATTGCTGCGGAAAATACATTTACGGCTCAGCCCTGCCAACAACGGCAGAGCAGTTAATGCGCTCGCGCTATAGCGCTTATGTAAAAAATACACCAGTTTACTTAATGGCGACTCATCATCCAGACTTCAGCGCCGATCTCAATGAAGCATTAATCGCAGAAACGGCAGCGAATACGCAGTGGCTGCGCCTGGAAATAATCTCTAGCCAAGGCGATGAGGACAGCCTAACAGGGACCGTCGAATTTAAAGCGTGGTTCCAAGATGGTGAGAACGAATCCAGCCTCCATGAAAGAGCTAATTTTATTTTCCAGGATCAACACTGGTTTTATACCCATGGCGAGTTAAATCCAGTGCCGATAAAACAGGGACGCAACGATCTTTGTCTCTGTGGCAGCAAAAAAAAATATAAAAAATGCTGCGGATAAACACTGGCGTTTATACCCGTTACGATAACGAGATGCTCAATTAGCTAACGTAACGGCTATTGCACAACATTAAACACAACATTAGATAAAGTAGTCAAATTATGGAAAAGAAGATATTACTTGCCAACTGTCCTGACGAAAAAGGCTTAATCGCCAAGCTCACCAACATCTGCTACAAGCATCAGCTAAACATTATTAATAACACTGAATTTGTTGATAATACGCATAATCGTTTTTTTATGCGAACTGAATTGGAAGGCATTTTCAATGATGAAACCCTACTTGCAGATCTTGATGGCGCGTTGCCAGAAGGCAGTAACCGCAAATTGGTATCAGCGGGACGTAAACGCATTGTTATTTTAGTGACCAAGGAAGCACACTGCCTCGGTGACATTTTAATGAAGAATTATTACGGTGGTCTGGATGTTGAAATCGCCGCAGTCATTGGTAACTACGACAGCCTGGCGGAACTCGCCGAAAAATTTAATGTTCCTTACCATACCGTCTCTCACGTGGGGATCACCCGTGAAGCGCACGAAGAACAGGTGATTGCAGCCGTCGCTCAATACCAACCTGACTACGTCATCTTGGCCAAATATATGCGTATTCTTACGCCCAAATTTGTCACAGAATTCAATAATAAAATTATTAACATCCATCATTCATTTTTACCGGCATTTATTGGTGCCCAGCCTTATAAACAGGCTTTTGAAAGAGGTGTTAAAATTATTGGTGCAACCGCGCATTTTGTCACCAATAACCTTGATGAAGGACCTATCATCTTGCAGGACGTGATCCATGTTGATCACAAATATAGTGCAGAAGATATGGCTAGCTCGGGTAAAGATGTTGAAAAATCGGTACTCAGTAAAGCGTTACACCTGGTATTAGAAGAGCGCGTCTTTATTTACGAAAATAGAACAGTTGTCTTCTAGCATAAACATTCTCGTCTGACAGCATAAAATGATCGCCCCTTTCAATAGGTGGGGGCTGTATTGCTATAATTTAAATAACAAAAAAGAAACATTTCAGCTTTACAGCAGCGCTAAGTTTGGTCATATTAATGATCCGATTAATTTAAGTACCTTACAACGGCCTCTCTTATGTTCACTATTATTATTACGGCAGTGCTTAGCAGTATTTTCACCTTACTTATATTTTTATTTATTTTTCATAAAATTATCCAACCTTATTTAACGCTGCAACTAGCAAACATTAAGCAAGAAGCAGAATTGACGATTGCTTTTGCAACGCCACAAATAAGTAAAGAGATAGCCAGTGCAATTGAAGACAAAGTGACGGAATTACGCCCCGAACTTGAGCAACACGTTAAACAGGAATTAGATCTGATTATTGCAGATTTTTTACCTAAATTGAGTAAAGAGGTGGCGCAAGGTGTGGACAATTCACTCAAGAAGTTCATTCCAACGCTGGTCGGCTCTGCGGCCGCAATGCCTGCAGAAACACTGATCAAAACAAGCTCAACCCTGCTCAACACAGGTTTAAATATCCTGAAAGGCGTATCAACAGAAACAAAACGGTAGCCTAAAGAATAGTCACTACGTACACCAATTTTAGCACCAACACATATTTACATTGTTTAGTATGTGACGTATTCGCCATTATCAAAAAATAGGCTACCAACTGGATCGACCTGCCTACAGATTGAATTGATGTAGAATGTTGTTTTAAATAACTTAGCGCAGCTTAATCATTATGTTTCTAAAAGATTTTTATTCACAGCAAGACAATTTTTTTCAGTTTAGCCAGCAGCAGGCCAGCCAATTTGCCAAAAAAATCGCTAATGATTATAACAAGATCCATGATGTGGATAATAAACGCTTCTGTGTTCCGGGTGATCTTTTATTTTCTGTCTCTCTGGCTGAATTGGGGCTATACCCAAGCATGAAAATTGAGTTTACAGGCATGGTGAAAAATGATATTGCGCTGCAGTTTATGTCTCAAGGTGACAATGAAACCGCTATTGTCAATGCCGAAAATCAGCCCTTAATGCAACTAGAAACGGCGGGAGAACCGTCACATGACAGCCAGCTGATCAGCAAAATCATCAAAGACTATGTGCATTTTTCCGGTAAAAATTTCCCTGATATTCTGGTGCCGCTAATGTGCCAGGAAAATCTCATGTTTAATCCGGCACGGGCGTTGGTCATGTATAAAAGCATGGAGATCTCGATGTCGCGCGTTGACCTTGATACGGTACAGCTTAAATATGGCGGTGCCACAATCAGTGTCCATGGAAAACGGGCTACCGTTATCTATAAATTTTGCTTTTATAACGGTGATGAAAAAGTGGGTTCCGGCGAGAAAGAGATGTTGTTAAGCGGCTTAATCCCTTACGAGGAAGCTGCAATGAATGACGTCATCGCAGACTACCAGGCGGCAAAAGCCGAATATCTGTCTACAGCGTGCTAACGCCTGTTATACCCATAACTGCTGGTAATTGTATTATTTAATGTGATCGAGCGGCAATACAGTTCTACTAAGAATGTTGCGTAACATAAAGCTCGATCGCACACCGGTCACACCTTTGATCCGGGTTAATTTACCCAATAACAATTCCTGGTAATGATCCATATCCGGCACGATGACTTTTAATTGAAAATCAGCGTCATTTCCGGTAATTAAACAGCACTCCATAACATCAGGGATTTCCGCAATCTGAGCTTCGAAATTATCAAATCGATCCGGTGTATGGCGGTCCATACTAATATGAATGTATGCCGTTAGTTTCAATCCTAGCTTAGCCTGATCCAACAGCGTTACATGTTTCTCTATCAGACCGAGTTCTTCTAGATGCTTTACCCGACGTGAACAGGGGGACGCAGACAGGCCAATTTTGTCGGCTAATTCTAAATTACTGATTCTGCCATTTTCCTGTATCAAATTAAGAATTAATTTATCAGTTCTATCTAACTTCATTATTAATTGCGCTCTTTGATCAGATGAGGGGATAATTGTTGCCCATAACATGCAAAAATTCAAATTATATTGCCAATAAATGCAAAAAAAAGACAAACATAGCAAGCACATTCTAACAAACTTTCATTATAATTATACCCAGTTAAAGATTACGCCAATAGCTGATTAGCGAACGCCTTACCCTGGCCAACGTGGTGATAGAAGTACCCTTCTTGCTGCCAATCAGTTCCTCCTGACCAAGGAACTCCGTCACCAAAAGTGACAGGCAATAATTAAATAACACTGATGACCTCTTATTATCGGTCAGGTTGAAATTAGGCACCCTCATCCGGTGCCTTTTCTGCTTTGTACGACATAAATACAGCCATTAAGAAAGGCATAAATTATTATCAATCATGCGATTAAACGGCGTATAATAACCGACTAAATACTTCGTATTGCTTCCAAATCCCAGCATCACGATGATAATCCATGTCAAATGCAGGATGATTACCTTTAATCAACCTGTTACAAAGTAGGTAAATTTTCATGCGCCATGCAAACATCACCGGTTGGGGTAAGTGCCTTCCGCCCGCCATATTAACTAATCATGATTTAAGTACTTTTCTCGATACCACTGATGAATGGATCCAAAGCCGAACCGGCATGCAGGAACGTCGCATTTCTCATGTCAGTACCTCTGAACTGGCCTATGTAGCAGCGTGTCAGGCCATCGCTGCTGCCGGTATCGATGCCAGCGAACTTGATGGTATTTTATTTGCGACTTGCTCAGCCGATTCGACCTTGCCAAGTGCAGCCTCAAAAGTACAGGCAAAACTAGGCGCAACCAATGCAGCAGTATTTGATATGAATGCGGCTTGCACTGGCTTTGTGTATGGACTGGCAACCGCCAGTGCCTTTATTCAGAGCGGCCAAATGAACAAAGTGTTAGTCATTGGTGCCGAACGTATCAGCTACTTTCTCGATTGGACCCAACGCAGCACCAGCGTATTATTTGGCGATGGTGCAGGCGCCGTTATCATTGAAGCAAGCTCAGAAGAATGTGGCATTATAAGCTCAAAGATTGGCTGTGATGGTGAGGCTGGACACATTCTTTCCGTGCCAAACTTCGGCACTGACCGGGAGCGTTTCAGTGGTATCGATGGCTTGTTCGGGTTTAATTTCGAAGGCAAAGAGATCTTTAAGCGGGCGGTAACCCGTATGGGTCAAGCTTCCGCTATTGTCTTAGAACAAGCCGGAATGACAACTGAAGATATTGATTTTATTATTCCGCATCAGGCTAATTTACGTATTATTGACTTTTTAGCTAAACGTATGGGCGCAACCAAAAAGCAGGTCATGGTTAACGTGCATAAATACGGTAATACCTCCTCAGCAACCATTCCTATTGCCTTGTGTGAAGCACTCGAAGAAGGTCGCATCAAACCGGGTAATAACGTACTGCTGGCTGCATTTGGTGGCGGTTTAACTTGGGGAGCGGTGATGCTCAAATGGGGGAATCGTACCACACCAGCAGCAACGTCTGACGCAACACTGCCTGAATACACAGGCACAGCGCTCGCGCTACTCGATAAAGCAATTAAAGGCTGCCAAGCAGCAAAACTAGCGAAAGAAACAGCGCTCGACTAAGTTACCGTTAGCGCGAATACATGTTAGCCATTTATCAATAGATTAATAGCCAATAAACCAATCTGAGATTGGCTTATTGGCATTCCCCCAGAGAAGTCCCCTGAACACTCGCATCGGCACACGCACTACAAGCATTGCTATAGGTTTTATTTCTCATCTCAGTCTCCACAATTTATTCTTTTGATTAAGACGAGTAGTCGTAACTATAACAGTGGGTTAAACAAATAAAATAAACTTTCTAAAAACCGTTGCAACCAGCTTCTGCTTCGCCATTCATCTAAACAGACCCTATGCGAGTGAGCAATATACGATTGCTGCAGCTCAAGCAGCTCAGTAATAAAAGGGGAACTGTCAATCAACAATGTGACCTCAAAATTCAGCCAGAAGCTACGTTTATCCAAGTTTACCGTACCCACAAGGCAAACCTTATTATCAATTAAAATACTCTTGGTATGTAACAGGCCATTTTTATATTGGTATATCTCAACCCCACAAGCCAGTAATTCATCAAAGAAACCCTTACAGGCATAATCCACCATTCTCGAATCATTCTTAGACGGCAAGATGATCTGTACCTTAACGCCCCGTGCACTCGCCGCTTTAATCGCCGCATTAAGGGCTTCATCGGGCACAAAATAAGGTGTGGTTAAAATGAGTGAATGTTGCGCTAAATACACCGCGGACACCAATACCTGGTGAATGCTGTCGTCGTCAAAATAGGGACCCGATGGGATCACTTGCACCTGACTATTTTCGGCATAGACCGCGGTGGAACAAACTTCATTCAGGGCCAGTCCCAGCAGACTCTCACCGGTTTCCATCTCCCAGTCCCATTCCAATATTAAGCTGGTAATTGGCACTACAGGCCCCTGCATGCGGATCATAATATCAACCCACTCACCGACCCCTGCACTTTGTTTAAAAAACTGCGGATCAATGAGATTCATACTACCTGTATAGGCAACGCAATCATCAATAGCAATAAGCTTACGGTGCATCCGTAAATCTTGGCGGTGGAAAAATATCCGCATAGGACCAACAGGTAAAACCTCGGTTAACTGGATACCTGCCGCACGAAACTTGGCAGGCCAACGGGTCTTAAAAAAATCGGAGCTCCCAGCAGAATCGAGCATGACTCGGCAGTCAATACCACGTTCCGCTGCGGCGATCATCGCCAAGGCGACTTGGTCTGCCTTACCCCCCGCCTCCCAAATATAAAACTCAAAATATAGTTTTTTTTCTGCAACATTAATATCCGCAATAATTTGCTCTAGAATGGCATTTGGACTGGTTAGTAAGGTAAGTCTATTACCTATTACTGCAGGCATCTGAAACCGCGATAAAATAAGATCTCGTAACGGTTTCACTAAGGGAATATCTGTACGAGTTGGTGCTAAATTATAGGGTTGCGCACTTTGATTGATCCTTGCAGTGAAAGGTTCGAGCATATTTTCGGCCCGTTGAACCCGCTTTTTACCCAAATAAAGTTCACCAAAAATGAAATATAAAATAACACCGGCAAAAGGTAAGGTGTAGATCACCGAGAGCCAGGCGAGGGAAATGCTCGCAGCACGCCGTTTCATAATTACCCGTAACGACACAATAACAATAATTACCCCGTGTAACAGCAGCAACAACAATGTAATTAAATTGGATAATGAGTCCCAATTAAACATCTTGATTTTCGATCCATATTTTTAAACGCATAATGTCGTGTTGATATTCGGTATTGATCTGTTCGACCCACTCATCGATATTTTCCCACCAAGTCGGTTGCTCTGACGTCTGGGCCAAATGCGCGACTTGCTGGATCCGGTTTAATCCAATGGAACCAGCAGCACCTTTAATTTTATGGGCCTCATCAACTATCGCCGCCTGATCCCGCGCGGTAAGGTTGGTATTCAACACAGACAAATAGCTGGGCATTGTTTTTTCAAACAGAGTGACACTTTGCAGCAGTAAATCTTTGCCCAAAGTTTCAAGATATTGCTGCAATATGTCGATATCAAGGTATTCATCAAGCATCTCTTGGTCATCATCAAACACATCGATGGTATGATTAACTTGTGGTTGATCCCCCGCGACTTCATGACAAAATAATCGACCGATCACCCCAGTTACAGCATTAACCGACAACGGTTTACTGATCGCATCATCCATGCCTTTCTCTAGATACTCAAGGCGATTATTGATAACATTCGCGGTAAGCGCGACCACCGGCGGCAAGGTTAATGTTTTAATGGCGCGTAGGGCCTTGATGACGTCGAAGCCAGATATGTCTGGCAGGTTAATATCAAGAAAGATAAGGTCATAATGATCCTGCTGAGCCATTTCAATAGCACTGTTACCATCTAAAGCAACAGCAACTTGGTGACCGAGCTTTTTCAGTATAGCGGTACATACCGTGACATTGAGTTCAATATCTTCGACCAATAAAATCGATAATTTAGGTTGTGCACTTAACAGTGAGTTTGAAGTTTGCAAGCTATCTACCCGATCGACTTCAAATTCAATAGTAAAACAAGTGCCTTTACCCAATTCACTGCTAACCCAAATTTCACCATTCATTGCCGTCATTAGCGTTTGGGCTACTGCAAGTCCGATCCCGGTGCCAGTGGCTCGCTTTGCACCTTGCTCCTGATAATACATCGCAAAAATTTTCTCTTGCCCTGCAGCAGAAATACCTATCCCAGTATCTTCGACTTCAAAGGTTAACCCTATTTTGTTATCGCCCTCTTCGCTGGTAAAAACACGAATGCTAACTGTCCCTGTATCAGTAAACTTAATTGCATTCGAAACCAGGTTCCATAATACTTGACGTAAACGAGTACCGTCGGCATTAATAAAATCAGGTATATCTCCAAATACCTCAAACTCTAAGAGTAGTCCTTTCTGCTCAACCTGTAATGACGCAATGGTTTTAATATCATTAAGAAAACTGGCAAATTCAATGGGCTGATTAATAATTTCAAACTTGCGCCGGTCAAACTTGTCCAAGTCAATAATATCGTTAAAAATATTCCCCATCGTTTGAGCACTGACATAAATTGTTTTCAAATGCTGGCGCTGTTCATCGGTGAGTTTACTATCAAGCAGGATCCGGCTTAGCCCGACAACACCATTTAACGGCGTGCGAAGCTCATGGCTAATGGTAGAAATAAAGGTGGTTTTATCTCGGCTAGCCTTCTCCAGTGCATCCTGATATTTCTTCCGCTCGGTAATGTCACGACCATAACCTAACACCCCTAGGCATTGGTTGTGGCGACCATAAAAAGGCACTTTACGTAATTCAAAACAGGCTTTTAGTCCATCCGGGTAGGCCAACCACTGCTCATAAGTTTGTTGTGATTTGGTGCTCAATACAGCCTTGTCTGTTGTAGCAAATTTTTCTGCAATGTCAGGCTCATAAACATCGAAAGGCGTTAAACCTATCAACCCTTTTTCGATTTGACCAGTTAGCTCTTCCATCGCCCGGTTGCAGCCGGAGAATTCTCCCCGCTCATTACTGTAATAGACAAGATCCGGAGAGTTATCGATAAAAGATCGCACTAAAGCAGAGCGCTCTTCAACCACGAGTTGGGCTTGTTCACGCTGAAACACTTCATTTTCAAGATCCTTAAATGCCTGTTTTCTTTGCGCTTCAGCTTTCTTACGCTCTTCAATTTCAGCATTTAATTCAACCAGGTTGGCTTTTAGCTCTTTTTGTAGTTGCAGATCGCGTGTTCTGACTTCCTGTAATTTATAAACCATGCCACTTAAACGTCGGCGAGAATCTTCTAGCTGCTGAACAACAATCGACAAGAAAGAGACCATACAGGGGGTAACAATAACGGCAAATAAAATTGAGTCGACTAAATCTTCAATTTTAACCTGATGACGCAAGCCATACGTAATTGAAGCCTGGATGGTAATAGAAAAGAAAATAATCGTTATCGCAGATAAAATACTGAAGCGGATCACCCCAAGTTTAGTCAGCATATTGACATAATATTGAGCCCAAGCCCTAATTTGCATCATGAATTTTTCCTATCAATAAAATTATCTATATATTTGACAATATACGATAGGTTACAGACAAAAAGAAGCAGAACTCTTATGATTCCAACAGATCAAAGTTTAATTCGATATTTACAGTCGCTTTTTTTTCAGGAATAAACACTCTGGATTGGTTACGTCCCTGCTGCTTAGCCTGATACAAAGCCTTGTCAGCATTCTCGAACAGCTGTACTTCATTGACGCCATATTGGGGGCATAGGGTTGCAATACCGATGCTCAGCGTCACGTATTTTTCAGCAAGCGCATGTTCATGTTCAATACCCAATTCAGCTACAACCTGACACATTTTGTCTGCCAGCAGTTTAGCCCCTTCCTCATCGGTATTGGGCAAAATAACCGCAAACTCTTCGCCCCCATAACGCGCCAGCAGATCAGATCCACGCCGTACTTGACTATTCATGGCTTCAGCTACTCTAGCCAAAACAAGATCGCCCATGTGGTGACCATAATTATCATTATAAAGTTTAAAATTATCCACATCACAAAATAGCAGAGAGATTTGCTTGGATTCACGCTGGTGCGTTAACCAATAGTGGCGTAATTTACAGTCTAGGGTGCGACGGTTAGCAATATTGGTTAACTCATCTGTCGAGCTCAATTTATCAAACTTTTCTATGGCATTTTCCAACGCATGCTCAATCCGTTTTCGCTCGGTAAGGTCCCGATAAATAATCAGAATTCCACTTTCTCCATTGGCACTATTAACATAACGGCGCTTACATATTTCATACCAACGAGTGGAGTGGTCAGCTAAATGTACCAACTCTTCATAGCACACAGACTTACCGGTAATAAGCAGCTCATTCTCTTGTTCCATCTGCCAAGATAACCTATCAGGTGAAATTATATCCTGCCTATCCATACCGATAAGCGCAGTGTGATCGGTGTTGAGCACATCGCAATACCCCTTATTTGCCCCCACATATTTACCACTTTCATTTATAAATGCCACCGGATCTGGTGCTGCATTGATGACTGAATTTAATAAACTGCTGTTACGGCTTAACTCTGCCTCGATACGTAGATGATCGCTATTTTCATCAAGTAAACGCTCATTAAGCTCCATAACTTCGGTTAAATCATTCGAGATGGTCAGAATAGCCACCACCTTGTGGTGTTCGTTATAGAGTGGTGATTTGATGGTATGCAGTAAGATGTTAGCCTCTCCGAAGGCACTCCACTCCTCATATTCCTGCCGCTCTCCCGCCAGGACCGCATGCTCGTATGATCTTATGCTAGCAATTTTTGAGACACTGTAAAAATCACTTTCAAAATTCCCAATCACTGCTTCCAGTGATTTATCAAACTGCGTAGCCCAAGAAGGTGAGCAATTTAAAATAAGTCCATCGGTTGTCTTTACGTGCACCAACGCCGAGGTCGATTCAAACAGACTATTAATGATCTGACCTTCCATATCCCAGGATGAAATAGCACAGGCACTGGTGCCTACATTATCTATTTGACATAACCAGGCTAAACGTCTTCGGTATTTAATTTTCACTGCTGTTAATCTGACGTTTTTTTAAGCGGTTTAATGTGTAAAACTTCATTTTCAATCTTGCAATCACGGGTCAATGATGTTAAATGTTGAAAACAACTCAGGGCGACAATACCATTGCAATCTACATCATTATTGCGATCGAAGATCGTAAACATGGCCTTATTTGCATACTTTATTTCACCTTTATTAACATCCAGTACGAATATTGGCGAGGCAGAAAAATTAAGCAGGGTATCATATGAAGAGAGTCTTCGAGTCACCATTGAAACAAGCAATACAGAAATCAACACACCAGCGATAACAGACAAAACAACATAGCCAGCAAGGGTATTCACCGGTTGCTGAATAAATGTCGTCACCCAATCCAGTCCATTTTGCAGATATACCTGATAATTAAAATCCATTTATTTGGCCTAACATTCTTATAACCACTGAAATATAATATACCCATAACTATTCAAAATGCTAACTCAGTATTTCGAATCGTCATTGGTATAGAACACCAAAATATGCGCCATGTAAAGCAAATCATAACAAAACCATTACAGCCGCAACATTTTACCAACCAAAACGCAGCTAAGTTTAATATTAACCAATTAAGTCAGCGTGTTACATAAGTACAAGCATTTCTTTAAGTTGCTTAACTCAAGGTCTAAAATGATAAAACTTAAAACTACCCTCGATGAATAAATTAAAATTTATAACCGACAATATTGAGAAATCAGGAATTATTTACTGGTTTTTTCAAGTTAATCTCACTTAATGAACTTTTTTTTTAAAATAGTGATAAACGACTCAGAATACATTTTTCGATTGACCTAAGTGTCAATTCTGGTAAATTTGGCAGGTTCGCCACTTATCGGCTTTAAAAACTTATAAATATTTATCTATTTTATATGCATTTACACCGCTGAATATCAGCACCATTTATGCCTATTTAGTATTAAGTAAATTGAATGCAAGGGAGGAATGCAATGTCAGTCTATGACCCGTCGCTGGAAAAAGACAACTGTGGCTTTGGCTTAATTGCCCATCAAGAAGGTGAAGCTAGCCATAAGTTAGTTCGCGTCGCTATATCATCATTAGACCGCATGCAACATAGGGGCGGTATCGCAGCAGACGGAAAGACAGGAGACGGTTGTGGCTTATTAATGCAAAAGCCTGACAGTTTTTTCCGTGCTATTGCGTCAGAAAAAAAATGGAACCTAGGCAAACATTTTGCCGTAGGTATGATTTTCTTGAATCAAGATGATGATAAAGCGGCCACAGCAAAACAGATCATGAAAGAAGAGCTAGAACGTGAAACACTCAGTGTTATCGGCTGGCGTGAAGTCCCACTCGATCCGAGCGTGCTCGGTGAAATTGCAATTTCATCTTTACCACAGATCCAACAAATATTTATTAATGCACCTGCAGGCTGGGCACCCAAAGACATAGAACGCCGTTTATATCTTACCAAGCGTCGCATTGAAAAACGCATCACAGATGACGCTGACTTCTATATTGCTAGCCTTTCTAACCTTGTTACCATTTACAAAGGGTTATGCATGGCGGGAGACTTACCTAAGTTCTTCCTCGATCTTGCTGACCTACGTATGCAATCTGCAATTTGCTTATTCCATCAACGTTTTTCTACCAATACCTCCCCGAAATGGCCATTGGCACAACCGTTTCGTTTTATGGCGCATAATGGTGAAATTAACACCATTGAGGGTAACCGTGAATGGGTGAAAGCGCGTAGCTATAAATTCAGCTCGCCAC
This sequence comes from Moritella sp., assembly GCA_047628235.1. GTDB lineage: Bacteria > Pseudomonadota > Gammaproteobacteria > Enterobacterales > Moritellaceae > Moritella. The sequence goes on along the minus strand of JBLHPA010000047.1, from coordinate 3,034 downwards.
TCTTGCCCGACATGCATGATGCAGCGCCCTTTGTGAATACCAAAGGATCGGACTCATCTTCAATGGATAATATGCTGGAGCTATTCCTGGCCGGTGGTATGGATATTTTCCGTGCATTCCGTCTACTTGTGCCGCCAGCATGGCAAAACCATCCGAATATGGATGACGATTTACGTGCTTTCTATGATTTCAATTCTATGCATATGGAACCTTGGGACGGCCCTGCCGGTATTGTTCTGAGTGATGGTCGCTATGCCGCTTGTGGCCTGGATCGAAATGGTTTACGTCCCGCTCGATACGTCCGCACTACCGATGGTCTGATCACTGTGGCCTCCGAGGTGGGGATCTGGGATTATACTGCCGATGAAGTTATCGAAAAGGGGCGTGTAGGGCCAGGTGAATTATTAGTTATTGATACCAAAACGGGTAAACTCTGGACCTCTTGGGAAATAGATCAAGAGTTAAAAGGCCGTAACCCGTACCGTGAGTGGCTAACAAATAATTCAACCCGACTGACACCTTTTGAAGCCTTACCACGCGAATCCATAGGTACCCGTACGTTTAATGATGAACAGCTAGCAACGTATCAAAAACAGTTTGATTACAGTAAAGAAGAGCTAGATCAGGTTATTCGGGTAATGGGCGAAAATGGTCAGGAAGCGACAGGATCCATGGGTGATGATACGCCAATGGCCGTATTATCGACGCGTGCTCGTTCATTATATGATTACTTCCGCCAAAAATTTGCCCAGGTCACCAACCCGCCTATCGATCCGTTGCGTGAAAATCACGTCATGTCACTGGCAACCTGCATCGGCCGTGAGCATAATGTATTTAATGAAACAGGCGGGCATGCCCATCGGGTATTATTTGACTCACCGGTTCTGCTTTATTCAGACTTTAAGCAATTAACTGAATTAAGTAGTGAGTATTATAAAACCGAAAAAATTGATCTCTGTTTTTCCGATGATGAAACACTCGCGAGTGCAGTTAAGCGTGTTACAACCAAAGCCGTTGAATTAGCTCAGGCTGGCTCGGTCATCCTGGTGCTCACAGATCGGACACTGAAAAAAGGGCGATTACCGATCCCAGCTGCCATGGCAGTCGGGGCCGTGCACACCGCATTGGTAAATGCCAATCAGCGTTGTGATACTAATATTATCGTCGAAACGGCGAGTGTGCGCGACTCACATCAATTTGCGGTCTTATTTGGCTTTGGTGCAACAGCAATCTATCCTTACCTCGCTTATGAAAGTTTAAGAAAAATGGTAGAAACAGAAACCATTAAACTTGATCTTGCCAAAACCTTGCTTAATTTTCGCAATGGGATCAACAAAGGTCTGTTTAAGATCATGTCTAAAATGGGCATTTCAACCATTGCAAGTTACCGTTGTTCACAGCTGTTTGAAGCTGTCGGTCTTGCGGATGAAGTGGTTGAACTTTGCTTTAAAGGTGTGAGTTCTCGCATTAAAGGCGCTGATTTTTCTGACTTCCATGCTGAGCAAGCACAACTTGCAAAAACAGCCTGGATTAAACGTAAAACCACCGTTCAGGGGGGCTTGCTCAAATATGTCTATGGCGGTGAGTATCATGCCTACAACCCGGATGTGGTTGGCTCACTGCAAACAGCGGTAAAAAGCGGTGATTACCAAGACTACCAAGTGTATGCAAAAGCGGTCAATGAGCGCCCAGTATCAAGCTTGCGTGATATGCTAAAACTGAAAGAAGTCACCGACACAGTTGCTATCGATGACGTTGAGTCGGCAGATAAACTCTTTAAACGCTTTGACTCTGCCGCCATGTCAATTGGTGCATTAAGCCCTGAAGCGCATGAGGCACTTGCCATTGCGATGAACCGTCTGGGTGGTAACTCCAACTCAGGTGAAGGCGGTGAAGACCCGAGTCGTTTTGGTACTGAGCGTCTTTCCAAGATCAAGCAGATCGCATCCGGTCGATTCGGTGTCACGCCCCATTACCTGATGAATGCAGAAATCATTCAGATCAAGGTTGCTCAGGGGGCCAAACCCGGTGAAGGTGGCCAGCTACCCGGTCATAAAGTCACGACTGAAATTGCCAAGTTACGTAACTCTGTGCCGGGTGTAACGCTTATTTCACCACCACCTCATCACGATATCTATTCGATTGAAGATTTAGCTCAGCTAATTTTTGATATAAAACAGATCAATCCCGCTGCGTTGGTCTCCGTTAAACTGGTTTCTGAACCGGGTGTCGGTACGATTGCTACCGGTGTCGCCAAAGCCTATGCGGATCTGATCACTATCTCTGGTTATGACGGTGGTACTGGAGCAAGTCCATTAACGTCGGTGAAATATGCAGGTAGTCCTTGGGAACTGGGTTTAGCTGAAACCCAGCAAGCACTCGTTGAGAATGGTCTACGTCACCGGATCCGCCTGCAAGTCGACGGCGGTCTTAAAACAGGTCTGGATGTCATTAAAGGTGCCATACTTGGCGCTGAGAGCTTCGGTTTTGGTACTGGCCCCATGGTTGCGCTCGGCTGTAAATACCTGCGAATTTGTCACTTAAACAATTGCGCGACAGGTATCGCAACACAGGATGAAACGTTACGCCAAGCGCATTTCCACGGGTTACCGGAAATGGTCATGAACTACTTTAAGTTTATTGCCCAGGAAGCACGTGAAATTATGGCGTCACTGGGTGTAACAGCGCTTACTGATTTAATTGGTCGTACCGATCTGTTAACGCAGTTGGACGGAATAACGCCAAAACAACAGAAAGTTGATCTCTCTGGCATTTTATACAAACCGCAACCAAAACCAGGTTTGGGTGTATTCTGCCAAGAGAGCAACCAACCTCATGATAAAGCTGAATTGAACGAAACGTTAATTCGCCATTATCTTAAGTCAATTACTGAAAAGTCAGGGCTTGTTGGCAACTTCCCCATCAAGAACACAGATCGTTCTGTGGGCGCTCGTCTTTCAGGTGAGATTGCCAAACAACATGGTAACCAGGGGATGGCGTCAGATCCGATCACGGTTAACTTTACCGGTACTGC
>JBLHPA010000046.1:0-19328 GCA_047628235.1 Moritella sp. | reverse complement strand
TTGCTGATATTCACTGTGCTGAATTGTAGAGAATGTTAATGCGGCGATGGTCAACATAATCAAATACAAAATAGCAGCAATGTATCCATTGCCATAATCAAGGTTTCAGATTTAGATTCCTTTCTGTTATCGAGTAGTGAGTAAATATCCATAAACTTAAGCTAGCATGTTGACGCTGAAGACAATGTTAACAAGGTGTCACTTTGAGGTTTTGGTAATGGTATGCCTGAGATAGGGTAGCTATTGGATACCGCAGAGAACAGTTGGTGGGTACCGTAGAGCGAATTGTTTCGCGAAAAAACGGCTCTTTTCAGTAGTTATTCAGGCAAGCAACTAAAGCAATGTCGGTTTACTCATAATTAGTATCTAAAACGCTAAATGGTGTATTATGGCAAGCCCAACATATCGCTAGTTAATTTAAACCATGCCCGAAAATAGTCAGAACACCATTACCTCATTCGATTTAAAAAGCACTTTTCCTATTGGTGTGCGTTATATGATACTGTCAGCCCTTGGTTTTGCGCTGATGGCCATCTGTGTTAAATCGGTCAGTACGTATGGTATTCCCGTATTTGAGATCGTTGCAGCCAGGGCCGTGGTGTCACTGATCATCAGCTATTTTGATATTAAAAGAAAAAAAATACCGGTATGGGGGACTAACAAGCTGCTATTAATAGCAAGAGGGGCGGTTGGCACACTTGCGCTGATATGCGTTTATTTTGCCGTCACCACGTTGCCCTTAGCTGAAGCGACTATTCTGCAATACTTGCACCCGGTATTCACCGCGATCCTGGCATTGTTTATTCTCAAAGAAAGTATCCAGCGCTCGACCATCATCTGCATTTTATTTTGCATTGCTGGGCTCATTATCATGGTTCAACCTGGATTTATCTTTGGCGGTACAACCGATTTACCCTTGTTTAGTGTCATGGCTGCAATTCTCGGTGCGTTTGGTAGTGCGATTGCCTATGTCATTGTAAGAAAACTCAGTAATACTGAAGACAGCTCGGTGATTATTTTCTATTTTCCGCTGATTGCATTTCCCGTTTCCTTTTTCCTGCTAGGCGATAACTTTGTGATGCCCAATGCCGAAGCGTTAGTGCTGATGGTGCTGATCGGTATTTTTACCCAGATTGGTCAGGTAGGCCTAACCAAAGCCATGCAGACAGAAGCGGCAAGCAAAGCCACTGCTTATGCCTATGTTCAGGTTATCTTCTCAATCTTCCTTGGTTGGGCATTCTTTGCGGAAATACCATCGCTTTGGACTTGGGTTGGTGGTGGTTTGATCATGACTGGCGCCTTGATTAATGTTTTATGGAAACGTTAATTTCAATCTGAGCTGTTTTACGTAGGGCTATTTTCAGTCGAGTGATTAAAAGCCAAACCAGGTGTTCACGTACAAAAAAGCCCAAATTTATAGATATAAACTTGGGCTTTGTTATCTCCCGCTTATGGCGGAGATAAAAGCGTGTTAGCTAACTCAATTTGGCTAATTAAAGCTCGTTAACGAATTCTACTGCGCGACCGATGTAGTTAGCAGGCGTCATCAGTTTCAGCTCTGCTTTAACCGTATCAGGCAGTTCTAGCGTATCAATAAAGTCTTGCATTGCAGGACCATCAACACGGCGCCCACGGGTCAGCTCTTTTAGCTTTTCGTAAGGCTTTTCGATGCCGTAACGACGCATTACTGTTTGGATTGGCTCAGCCAATACTTCCCAGTTTTTATCCAGATCAGCCAGCAGGGCAATTTCGTTAATTTCCAGTTTGCTGATGCCTTTTAGCGTTGACTCATAAGCAATCAGAGAGTAACCGATAGCAACACCCAGATTACGTAATACCGTTGAATCGGTAAGATCACGCTGCCAGCGAGAAACCGGTAGTTTTGCTGACAAATGATTGAATAGCGCGTTCGCAATACCGATGTTACCTTCCGAGTTTTCGAAATCGATCGGGTTAACTTTATGCGGCATGGTTGAAGACCCTATTTCACCGGCAATGGTTTTTTGCTTAAAGTGACCCAGGCAGATGTAGCCCCAGATATCACGATCGAAATCAAGGATGATAGTATTGAAACGGGCAATCGCGTCATACAGTTCAGCAATGTAATCATGCGGTTCGATCTGCGTGGTATATGGGTTCCACGTTACGCCCAGACTGGTCACAAACTCTTCAGCGAATTTATTCCAGTTAATGTCAGGGTAAGCCGAGATGTGGGCATTGTAGTTACCGACAGCGCCATTGATTTTACCTAAGATCTCTACTTTTGAGATCTGTTGCATTTGGCGGCGTAAACGCACCACTACATTGGCAAACTCTTTACCCATAGTGCTGGGTGATGCTGGCTGGCCGTGAGTACGCGATAGCAATGGAATTGAGCGATACTCTTTCGCTAATTCAGTCAGGCTGTGAATTAGTCTTTGGCAGTAAGGTAACAGAATCGTTTCACGCGCTTCCGTGAGCATCAACGCATGAGACAGGTTGTTAATATCTTCTGAAGTACAGGCGAAATGGATAAACTCAGAAACAGCATTCAGTTCTGCGTTATCGGCTACTTTTTCTTTTAAAAAGTATTCAACAGCTTTTACATCGTGGTTAGTCGTGCTTTCAATCGCCTTAATGCGCGCGGCATCGGCTTCTGAGAAGTTGTCTGTAATGCTGTTCAATGCAGCATTAGCTTCATCAGTTAATGCTGGCACTTCGGCAATAGCGTCGCACTGTGCGAGCTTTTGTAACCAGCGAACTTCTACTTGTACACGGTATTTGATTAAACCAAATTCACTGAAAATTGAACGCAGGGCTACTGTTTTGCTACCGTAGCGACCATCGACCGGGGAAACAGCAGTTAACGCTGATAGTTCCATTATATACTCCTGGGTAGTTGAGGTTAAATACGAGCGAGCTGTTGTTTTGCTTGCTCAACCATGTGTTTACGATTGATAACCACGTAACGACGTTTTCCGCCTGTTTGTCGCCATAAAACGGCTGAGCGGACCCCTGACAATAATAGTGCCCGGATCTTATCTCTTACCAGCGGTTGTTGGAGGAAAGTTGACGTTCCTGCAATCTGAATTTTAGTGCCTAACGGGCTGATTAAGTCCACGTAAATAGACGCCATGTTACTCAGAATTTGTTCGTCAGTTAACGCATAATGATGAGTCTGGCGCTTTACCTGAGAAATCCGTTCTCCCAGCATATTGAGAATATCATTACGCTTGGTTAATTTACGTTCAAGTGCCATCAGGCCAATCATGTAGCGGGTTAAGGCGCTATCAGGGCCCGATGAGGCGTTGGTTAGTTGGGCGATCAAGGTTTTATAACCCAGTTCTATTTTGTCGTAACCGCCATAAACCTCAATGGTCTGACTTGGATCGGTTATAATCACACTGCTTAATGTATTCGTTAATAAGGTGTCATCACAATTACCAGTGCGTGCCAGTTGATTAACCAGCGCTGCGGCTTGGCAGACACCTGCAAAAGCTATATTTGATTCCTGAAAGTTAACAGCCACTGTTATCCCCTAATTTGAGTATCGATAATTGCGCCACCCAGACAGACATCGTCCAGGTAGAAAACCGCTGATTGACCCGGTGTTACGGCAAGTTCGGGTTTATCAAACGTCACTTCTAGTTGATCTTCGCCTACCGGTGTTACCAGACAAGGTACATCGGTTTGACGATAGCGTGTTTTGACTGTACAGCGCAGTGGTGCGGTTAACGGCGTGCGGCTGACCCAGTGTATTTGAGATGCCATTAAGCCAGTTGAGAACAGACGTGGGTGGTTATGGCCTTGCGCCACAAGTAATACGTTGCGCTCCATGTCTTTATCAACCACATACCAAGGTTCGTGGCTGTTATTATTTTTCATACCGCCAATGTGCAAACCTTTACGCTGACCCAGGGTGTGATACATCAGGCCCTGGTGTTCACCAATCTCTTCGCCATCAACACTTTCAATCACGCCTGGTTGCGCAGGCAGATACTGGCTTAAAAATTCAGTGAATTTGCGTTCACCGATAAAGCAGATACCGGTGCTGTCTTTTTTCTTTGCCGTAATCAGCTCTTGTTCCTCGGCAATGCGACGTACTTCTGGTTTTTCTAATTCACCAACGGGAAAGAGGGAACGGGCAACTTGCTCATGGCTGAGCGTATATAAAAAATAGCTCTGGTCTTTATTGCTGTCTAGGCCACGTAGCATTTCAAATTGACCATCGGCATTTTCACGGCGGCTAACGTAATGACCCATAGCGATATAGTCAGCGGCTAATACCTCGGAAGCAAACTGCAGAAATGCTTTAAACTTGATCTCTTTGTTACACAAGATATCGGGATTGGGGGTGCGGCCTGCTTTGTATTCAGCAAGGAAATATTCAAATACATTATCCCAATATTCAGCAGAAAAATTGATGGCATGTAACTCAATGCCTAATTTATCGCATACCGCTTGTGCATCAGCTAAATCTTCGGCTGCGGCACAATATTCATCATTATCATCATCTTCCCAGTTTTTCATGAACAGGCCTTCTACCTGATAACCTTGCTGTTGCAGCAAGTAGGCAGAAACAGATGAATCAACACCGCCGGACATGCCAACGATCACCTTTTTTGTACTATTATTTATTTGGTTCGTACTACTATCTATCTGAATATTTGTCATGAGACCTTTTATTACCATTGTATTAATGCAAATAAAGTTAAAGGCTTTTTTGCTAAAGTATACTGCTGAGGCTTCGCACTGCTAGGCGTCAGATTTTTATGGCGCAAATTTTACCATGAAGATCAGCGCAAAAATAGGCTTTGGCGTTAATTCATTCGCTTATACCTAAACTCGGTCAAGATGCACGATTCAGTGATTCATTCAGGCATATAACTTGAGCGACATAGGGACATGTTTTTTTCTATGACAGCTATTTTTCAATCAAAGCCATACTGGTTTCAAGCAGTTCTCCGGGTTGTAAATTATCCAGTGTCCAGGGGCCGATGCGATAGCGGATCAAGCGCAGGGTCGGGTGGCCTATGTGCGCAGTCATCCGTCTTACCTGTCGATTACGGCCTTCAACGATAGTAATCGATAACCAGGTGGTCGGAATGTTTTGCCGCTCACGAATGGGTGGAACCCGAGCCCAAACGTCCGGTGATGGCATCACTTCTACCTTTGCCGGCAGGGAGCGGCCATCTTTAAGTTCTATGCCATAACACAGGTCTTTGATGTTTGCTGCACTGGGCACACCTTCAACCTGTACCCAATAGGTTTTTTCTGTTTTTTGTCCCGGCTGGGTGAGTTTTGCCTGCAATCTGCCATTATTAGTAAGTAGCAACAGGCCTTCGCTGTCACGATCTAAACGACCGGCGGCGTAGATATCCGGTACCTTGATATAATCTTTCAGGGTTTCACGGTTATCCGCATCGGTAAATTGGGTCAGTACCATATAGGGTTTATTAAACACAAATACGCTTGTCGGACCGGTATCTTTATGCGTTGTCGTTGCCGTTTGCGGGCGGCGGCTTTTTCTTTGCGGCTTAACGGTATTGCCGTAACTGATCTTGCTCTCACTGGCCTGAACGCGGGTGGTCTTTTTTTTATTTAAAGTCAACTTTGGTCTTTCTGGCGCTGATTTCGACATTATTTCACTATTATTTAGAGATCTTATAGGTCAATTGTAGCAAATTTCATCTCGTAACTCTTAATCTAATTTTTATAAATAAATAGCCTAATTAAGGATAAAACCGATGGAAAGTAAAGTTAGCATACCGACTGATGGCACCAAAATCACTTTAGATCCAGGCGGAAAACTTGTTATCCCAAACAACCCAATCATCCCGTACATTGAAGGTGATGGCATTGGTGTTGACGTATCTCCAGCTATGTTAAAAGTGGTGGATGCAGCGGTAAATAAAGCCTATAGCGGTGGGCGTAAGATCGCTTGGATGGAAATCTACTCAGGTGAGAAAGCGACGCAAGTATACGGTGCAGATACTTGGTTGCCAGAAGAAACCCTCGATTTCATACGTGATTATCGCGTTTCAATTAAAGGCCCGCTTACTACCCCCGTAGGTGGTGGTATTCGCTCTCTTAACGTTGCGCTTCGTCAGGTGTTAGACTTATACATCTGTGTGCGCCCGGTACGTTATTACGCTGGCACCCCCAGCCCGGTTAAAGAACCCGAAAAAACCGATATGGTTATTTTCCGTGAAAACTCAGAAGATATATATGCGGGTATTGAGTGGAAGGCTGGTAGCGCGCAAGCTGATAAAGTGATCAAATTTTTACGTGAAGAGATGGAAGTGACTAAGATCCGTTTCCCACAAGAGTGTGGTATCGGTGTTAAGCCTGTTTCTAAGCAAGGTACGCAGCGCTTGGTGCGTGCTGCGTTTGAATATGCAGTACAAAATAATCGCGACTCTGTGACTATCGTGCACAAGGGTAATATCATGAAGTTCACCGAAGGTGCATTTAAAGACTGGGCTTATGAGTTAGCGCAAGAAGAGTTTGGTGCTGAATTGCTTGACGGCGGTCCTTGGTGTTCATTTAAGAACCCGCACACAGGTAACGATATCGTGGTTAAAGATTGTATCGCTGATGCATTCTTACAACAGATCTTACTACGTCCGGCAGAGTATGATGTGATTGCAACATTGAACCTTAATGGTGATTATGTTTCTGACGCACTGGCTGCGCAGGTTGGCGGTATCGGTATTGCACCGGGTGCGAATATCGGTGATGGTATTTCCCTCTTTGAAGCCACCCACGGCACGGCACCAAAATATGCGGGCCAGGATAAGGTAAACCCAGGTTCGTTGATCCTTTCTGCAGAAATGATGTTACGCCACATGGGCTGGGTTGAAGCGGCTGATTTAATTGTGAAAGCGATGGAAATTGCGATCAACAATAAAACTGTTACTTATGATTTCGAACGGCTGATGGAAGGTGCGACCTTACGTAAATGTTCAGAGTTTGCTGATGACATGATTGCGGCAATGTAATTACTGACTTAATCGTTTCCTTTGTAAAAGGGACGGTGATCAAAAAGCGCGGCTGGGGTTTTACTTGACCGCGCTTTTGTTATTGTGTGGCCTTTTTTGTGAGACATCTACCTGAGAATAGATTAACCAAGGTAACCGCAACCTTGGAAATGGTCGCCTTTTTAAGCCCCATTTATACCGAGTTATTGGCCGTTTTAAGCTTTTCCAAAAAGTAATTACAGCTCCCCCTTGCTCGCAGTTAATAAAACTAATAGAATCAATCAGGTATTTATTTATGCTCAGAAATAACTGGAATCAAAGAATTAAATAACAGGTATTCAAACTTTATCAGAATGGCCTTACCCGAAAAATGATCTGATTTACTTACCTTTCATTGAGTTATTAAGAATTATTTGACTAGGTCTAACAGGGGGAATCTGTATGCCTGTTATACGAATGTTGTGTTTATTTACTAACTTTTTATCTACAGGAGTAAATGATGTTTGAAATTATCAGGGTGATAGTTGTTGCTTGGATCGCCTATGTGGTCATAAAAGCATTATTTAGAGCTGGTTCTACCGTGCAGCGTCGAGAAATAAGAAAAGAAACAAAACACATCGCAATAAATGAGTTTGGAGTTCCAGAAACGTATTATAATCTCTCCGTACTAAGCCATATGGATGAAGTAAAGAAAGCAGCCTTAACATTGACAGAACAAAACGATGACGATGAATATGAATATTTTAACTGGTCCAGATTTTTGGCTTGGGCTATTTATAGTAGATTTCGTCATGATTGCCAAGAATATCAATATGGAAATCCATTAGCTCAAAGCAAGTTGGAAGGTTTAGGTATTTTACCGGAGATGATTTTTTCTGAATTAGATAGAGTTCCGGAAGATCTACTTAACCCATAAACATAACGAATAAAGAAAGATCGCGCGAAGCATACATCAGAACAATCAGACTTTATGGGTGATATTTTATAGCGATTAATGTGGTTAAAAAGATGAGAAAAGAAAAATTACCATCCAGTAAAACAGCTTGAAAATTTGAACAATAATAAGCTAGCCAATCAGAAATAACTATAATGCCATTAATGTTGACGCTAACCACCAGTACTCGCCTTTCAGCTGTAGTATTACTCATTATAGGTAAACCTTATCTTCTTAAACTCCAAATACTTTTGAATTGCAAGGGGGGGACGCGAAGACTGGCCACGACTCGTGCATTTTAATTCCAGATTATAACAAGGTTGAACGATAGTCATCATCACCTTTTAGCGTGTGATGCGAGCTGATTTATTGAGCCGATAAACCTTCTCTTTAAACTTTATGCCACTATGCTTGCAGTGCACTTTGCATCCCTGATTGCTGACATATCATGCGTCAAATAACCATGCATCCCTGATTGCGGAGATTCCAAGCATCAAATAACAGTGCATCCCCTTTCTTGGGGACACACTCAGAAAGTATCTCTGAAAATATACGCTAGCTTATTGACTCGCTAATTTATGCGCTATTTTTTGTAAGGCACTATTCAATGAGCTGCTATCTGCACTGCCGTGGGCATGCTGAGAATGATCCTGCTCATAAGCACGTAGTTGTTTTAATGTATCTTGATCTGTTAAAGCGCGTTTATTCGTCGTCGCTGCTTGTATCGGGTAATACACACCGTCAACCACGGTGCCTAAAACAGGTAAACTGCGTAATTGCTCGGGGGCGACGTGATATATGTTGTCTGAAAAAACAGTAAAATTAGCGCGTTTACCTATTTCATAAGCCGCATTGATAGCCACGGCCCTCAGCGCTTAGGCGACTGTTACTCTCAGCTCTGGTCCAATAACCGTGTCGCTGGAGAGTCCGATACGATTCACCGCTGCCTTGATATAATCTTTCAGGAGTTCTCGATTATCCTCATTGGTGTCGATGTATCTCCAGCTATATTAAAAAGTGGTGGATGCAGCGGTAAATAAAGCCTATAGCGGTGGGCGTAAGATCGCGTGGATGGAGATCTACACCGGTGAAAAAGCAACGCAGGTATACGGTGCAGATACTTGGTTGCCAGAAGAAACCCTCGATTTTATACGTGATTATCACTGTAGCTGAAGAGGGGAGTAGCGTAAAAGCAGGTTATACCTTAAATAAAAGCCAATCGGCAATTTGCCATAGTATAAAAAAAATGGAGTCTATTTTAGGCCACTCTTTATTTATTGTCGAAGGGCGAAGGTCTGTATTAACTGAGCTTGGTCGAAGTTTATTACCTAAAGCACAAAGCCTACAAAATAGAGCACTACAAACGGAGACTTTTGCCAAAAAATACCAAGGGAATTTAATAAATGAAATAAATATTGCAGTAGATGTATTGCTGCCATTATCGTTTGTTTGTGAAGTTATTGAACGCTTTAATGTGATTTTCCCCAACGTATCCGTACGTATTTATGAAACGTCGCTGTCTGGCGCTAGCGACTTACTCTCGAAGGGCTCGGTATCTTTAGCTATAGCCAGTCTTTTACCTAAAAATACGATCCTAGAATCTTTAATGGAAATAGAAATGGTATGCGTGTGCTCTCCTGAGTCACCGTTAGCAAAACAAAATAGTGTGACACAACAAGATTTGAAGGAGCATCGACACTTAATTATTCGTGATTCAGGTAATCAGGATGTTGACAGTGGCTGGTTGGGCTCGCATCATCGTTTAACTGTCAGTAACCCTTTTATGGCGATGACTTGTGCCTTAAAAAATATAGGTTTTGGTTGGTTACCAGAACATTTAGCGAGACCCCATCTATTAGAAGGTACGCTCGTTTTAGTGAACTTAGCTAAAGGCGCTAACCGTACAGTCAGGCTTCATCTGGGGATGAATGCAGATTTGGCCCATGTAGATGAAATAAATACCTTATTTGAACTCTTTGATGCACTTAAAACTACCGACTTTTCATGAGGTGCTAGTTTAATATCCGAAGTTACTCAGTATATTACCTTGCTCTTTTAAGTAGGGCTGGAACATACATTTCTCCATAATTAATTAAAGAAAAATTCCGTTCGATAGTTATCATTTCAGCCTGCTTTCTTCAGCTTATTCCTTTGACTTTGCACACCACAGTTGTGCTGTTTCAGCATGTTGAGTACTTTCAAGACGCTAGCCTTCAGCACCTGCCATTATTGCGGTTATTACAAGAACATAACGTCAACAAGGTCGTGTTTTTTTATTAATATCGGTTCTGCTTTCATCAAATCAGCAAAGGATAGTTTTCATCATTTTATGACTAGTAACTAGCTGTTTTTTTCAATAGATACACAGTAACCAATGAATTAACATTTGTCTTACAACAAGTAACTCAACACATTACATAAAACATGCGAGAACGTTATGACAAAAATACTAGTTATTTATTATTCAAGTTATGGGCACGTGGAAACTATGGCAAATGCAGTAGCAGAAGGAGCAATCTCTGTTGGTGATGTTAATGTTGATATTAAGCGAATACCTGAACTCATCCCCGATGATGCTGCAAAAAAAGCGGGTATAAAGTTGGACCAACAGGCACCTTTTGCAAAACCGGAAGACTTGGCTGAATATGATGCGATTATATTTGGAACACCAACACGCTTTGGTAATATGGCTTCTCAAATGAGAAACTTCTTGGATCAAACTGGTAGTTTGTGGTTTGAAGGTAAATTAATAGGGAAAATAGGGAGTGTATTTACCTCAACTGGTACAGGAGGAGGTAATGAAACCACAATTCAATCTTTCCATACAACCTTATTCCATCATGGCATGGTCGTCGTCGGACTTCCTTATTCTGCACCAGACTTAGCTGATATTTCAGAAGTAAAGGGTGGTTCTCCTTTAGGGGCTGCATGCCTTTCGGGACCAGATGGTTCTAGAAAACCGTCTGAAAAAGAAATGGCTCTCGCCTTCTTCCAAGGCCAACACGTTGCTAAATTGGCTTGTAAATTAAATAAATAAAAACAAATGCTTAACCTTGTTACCCGCCGTGTGGCAATATTAAAGTGTTCAACAGTTTGAACGGGAAAATAAATGTCAAAAATTAAAATTGAATTTTATCATGATGCCGTATGTGGTTGGTGCTACATATTAAGCCCGCGGCTTAGAAAGCTAGTAAAGAACAATAAAAACATAGAAATTCAGCAACGTTGCTTTGTATTGCAACGAAACGATGAAGAAATGGTGAAACGGTTTAGATCTTTAGAGTCCGCTAAATTTGAGATCTTAAATCACTGGAAATCATGTAAGGGTCAAGCTGATGATCCCGCGAGCATCGATATTGAAGGTATGCGTTCTACATCATTTTCTTACCCTAGCGGTTATCTTGCAGCATTAGGTGCGAAAACCGCTGAATTAATGGGGGACAGCAATACTCACTGGGATTATTTCGATGAAATACAGCGCCAACATTTAAAGCTGAATACGAATATTGGTGATAGAGAAGTGATCATACAAACAGCGCAATTAATAGGTTTGGATCCTGTCGTATTTTCCAATATGTTATTTAGTGATGAAGTTAAGCAAGCGGTTGAAAAGGATATGCGTCAGGCTAATAAACTTAATCTCAGAACCATTCCTACCATAGTAATTAACGGCAATGAAGTCATTTCCCAGGCGTTAAGCAACCAACAGTTAGAAGAATTATTTCTCTAACTTTAAGCAAGGTTGCTCTGCTTGGCTGTTAGGAAACTAACATAACGCTGGTAGCGCACTAGCTTGGGGAAATACGGGTCAGCGGTTCGAATCCGCTGCACCCGCCCATCTTATTCAACACCTACAACTCTTGATTCATTTTCTGCATGCAGATCTGCAGCATACGGATCTCATCGGCATTGAGCTTCGCGGTAATATCCTGAGTTAAAGCCAGATGCAAATCATCATGTTCCTTGTACATCTCAGTGCCTTTCTCAGTTAATCCAACCAAAATTGAGCGACGGTCTGAAGCATGGGGATAGCGCTGCAGTAAATCACTGTTTACCATTTTTTCAACCTGTACCGTGAGAGTACCCGTGGTTACCCCAATTTTATCGGCTAACTCTTTCATGCGCATGGCACCGTGGATCCCCAGGATCTCAACAATATGCACTTGCGGCAATGAGTAACCTTTATCTCGGACAACAGACTGCTCCCAAGACGAAAGCTTGTCATAAAACTCAATGATGGTGTGGTTTAACAGCGCTATATCTTTCATTTCGTACTCAATTTTATACTGGCTCAATCGCCTGGGTATGCATTCACTTCGATAGTTAAGTGAGAGAGTTTATCGTAATTTGCCAGTAATTGCTTGTAGTAGTCGGCCGGTTTTGGCGTTTGTGTTGCAAGTGAGATAATGGCAGCGTAGTGATCGGCACTGACTTTCCAGATGTGTATATCGGTTATTTTATTATCACTGTCAGCTTCCAGGCTGGTGGTGATCTGTGACTGATATTCTTGGTCAATGGAGTTATCCAACAAGATAGGACTGGTCTGGCGTAATAGACCCAGTGACCAGCGGCTGATGATCACCGCACCGACAATGCCCATCATGGCATCTAACCAGTGCAGGCCGTAATACTTACCAAAGATAAGTGCCACGATAGCCAGCACCGAGGTTAATGCATCGGCTAATACGTGGAAGTAGGCCGCGGCTAGATTATGATCTTTGTGTTGAGGGGCATGATCATGGTGATGATTATCATGCTGGTGGCTGTGGCTGTGGCTGTGGTCGTGATGGTGGTCATCATGATCGTGATGACCATGCAGCAAAAATACGCTGACAATATTCACGACAAGACCGATAACCGCAACAAAAATGGCTTCATTAAACTGGATTTCCTGCGGTGAAAATAACCGCTGCACAGACTCTATGACCATAAACAAAGCAACTAATCCGAGTGCAATCGCGCTGGTAAATCCGCCCAGAACACTAACCTTACCGGTACCAAAGGCGAAGTTAGCGTTGTTCGCATGTTTTTTGGCATAGCGGTAGGTGAAAATTGTCAGCATGAAGGCTGCAGCATGGGTACCCATGTGCCAGCCATCGGCCAGCAGCGCCATGGAACCATAAACACTCCCCGCAATGATCTCTGCGAACATGGTTACCAGTGTCAGCAAGAGTACATAATAGGTACGCTGCTCACCCTGTGGGTTGGTCGAAACATAATTATGGCTGTGTTGCCATTGCGCTAAAGCCTGACTGTTCACTTGCATCTCCGTATAGCTTGGTTTACTTATAGTTTGGTTGCCAAGTTATTCTGTCAGCATTTAGTTTGATTATCAAGCTAAATTGCATTTAGTCTTAGAAAAAATGGTCAAAAAAAACCGCAACAGATAAATACATTGCGGTTTTTTATTAATAACTAATTGGTATTAATAACTAATTCGTATTGCTAACGAATGAGTCGTTATCAGTTAATTGCTGTGCTTAGTAGCTCATTGAAGGTTTTACTTGGACGCATGATTGCTTCTATTTTCGCAGGATCTGCGTTGAAGTAACCACCAATATCCACGGCATGACCTTGCACTGAATTCAGTTCTTCGACAATTTGCTGTTCATTATCGGCTAAACGTGCAGCAAGCGGGGTAAATTGAGCTTGCAGCGCTTTGTCTTCAGTTTGTTCAGCAAGACATTTCGCCCAGAACAGCGACAGATAGAAATGGCTACCACGGTTATCCAGCTCACCAGTACGACGTGACGGTGACTTGTCGTTGTCGAGTAGCATTTCAGTTGCTTGATCAAGCGTTGCAGCGAGTACTTTAGCTTTAATGCTGCCTGTTTTCTTCGCTACCGCTTCCAGAGAAACCGTTAGCGCAAGGAATTCACCTAACGAATCCCAACGCAAATGGTTTTCTTCCACTAATTGTTGTACGTGTTTCGGCGCTGAACCACCTGCGCCCGTTTCAAACAAACCACCGCCTGCCATTAACGGAACAACAGAAAGCATCTTAGCACTGGTACCGAGTTCCATAATTGGGAATAGGTCGGTCAGGTAATCACGTAAAATGTTACCAGTTGCAGAAATAGTATCTAGGCCACGAACCACACGTTCTAAGGTATAACGCATCGCACGAACTTGTGACATGATCTGGATATCGAGCCCTTCAGTGTCGTGATCTTTCAGGTAAGTATTTACCTTATGGATCAGTTCTTCTTCATGGGGACGATAGCGATCAAGCCAGAATACGACGGGTGTACCCGAATCTCTGGCACGCGCTACCGCTAACTTAACCCAGTCACGAATGGGTGCATCTTTAACTTGGCACATACGCCAGATATCGTCTTTTTCCACATTCTGGGTCATGAGTACTTCACCCGTCGCAATATCAACGATACGTGCTTCACCGGTTGCTGGCGCTTCGAATGTTTTGTCGTGTGAACCGTATTCTTCCGCTTTTTGTGCCATAAGGCCAACATTTGGCACACTACCCATAGTCACAGGATCAAAGGCGCCATTGGTCTTACAGAAAGCGATAATTTCTTGGTAGATACGGGCAAAAGTTGATTCAGGGATAACGGCTTTGGTGTCTTTTGGACGACCATCTGCCCCCCACATTTTGCCGCCACCACGGATCATTGCTGGCATCGATGCATCTACGATCACATCGTTTGGCGCATGTAGGTTCGAGATACCTTTGTCTGAGTCAACCATTGCGAGTTCAGGACGGTGTGCGTGACAGGCATGTAGGTCTTTACGGATCTCTTCACGCTGTGAACGTGGTAGCGTTTCAATTTTTTCGTAAAGGTTAGAGAGGCCGTTATTTACATTAACACCCAGTTTATCGAATAGGTCTTGGTGTTTTTCGAACGCGTCTTTGTAGAAGATTCTTACCGCATGACCAAACACAATCGGGTGAGACACCTTCATCATGGTTGCTTTTACGTGTAAAGAAAACATCATGCCCGTTTCGTAAGCATCTTGCATTTCTTGTTCATAAAATTCGCACAGTGCTGCTTTGCTCATGAACATGCTATCGATGATTTCACCATCGAGCAGCGCAAGTTTATCTTTAAGAATAATAGTGTCACCAGCTTCAGTCGCTAGCTCCATTCTCACGTCACGGGCACGATCGAGTGTCATCGATTTTTCGCCGTGATAGAAATCACCTTTACGCATATGGGCAACGTGGGTACGTGATGCCTGACTCCATTTCCCCATTGAGTGTGGGTGTTTACGTGCGTAATTTTTTACTGCTTTAGGCGCTCGACGATCTGAATTACCTTCACGCAGCACTGGATTTACCGCACTACCTAGCGCTTTAGAATAGCGTTCTAAAATTAATTTTTCTTCATCAGATTGTGGGTTTTCTGGTAGGTTTGGGATCTTAAAACCTTGAGATTGTAATTCACTAATTGCAGCTTGCAATTGGGGTACAGATGCACTGATATTGGGTAGTTTTATAATATTAGTGTTTGGGTCTTGCGTGAGGTTACCTAGTTTGCTGAGGTTATCTGGTAATTTTTGCGCTTCGGTTAAAAAATCTGGAAATTCTGCCAGAATTCGGGCTGCAACTGAGATGTCACTCTTGACAATGTCAATGCCCGCAGTTGAAGTGAATGTTTGTATGATAGGTAAAAGTGAGTAAGTTGCCAACAAAGGCGCTTCGTCAGTTAACGTATAAATAATTTGTGGGTTTTCTTCAGACATATTATTCCCTGGATTACTAGCATATTGGTCCCCCTGCTTCAGTTTGGAACATCTGGCCTAGTGTCTTGCAATAAGTGTAGATCCTAGGGGGATTGAAAATTGTTATAGCTAGGTTGCAGAAACGCAACAGCTGTTATCCTAGCAAATGTTCCATATCTACTCTCGGCATAATACCATACAATCTGCATAAACAACCTTATTTCACGTCAACACACCTGTAATCGTACCACTTTGTCATTGTTTTCGATGTTGGCATTTACTATGACTGCGTTATTTATTATAGCGGAGTGCAACTCTTTCATTAGTCTTTAGCAACTACTTGTTAACTAAGGGGCTACACTTTCAGTGGTTTGCTTTGCTTTTTAAATGGCTACGATTTTAGCGGTTTGCTGTGCTATTTTAATTCGGTAAATAAATAGATAAATAGAAAGGAGGGAGAAATCTGTCAGGGTGATTAAAACAAAACCCTGAGCGTTGGGCATCAAGGTTTTATAGATATTCGTTATGCGGTGATGAATCGTTGCGATTAATACATCAAGCTATATAACTTTCGACGGTAATCTGCCACCAGCTGCGCATCTGTCATCACGGCCAACACGTCTAAAAAGGTCTTTCTTGCAGCCCCTTCTAAGAAGTCATACTCGGTTTGCAAAATGCCAAATAGCAGCGCCACCGACTCAGCGTGTTTATTCACCGCCTGCAACTGAATAGCCAGATCATAGGCGATTTTAAGATCTGCCGGATTTTGCTCATACGCAGTTTGCAGGGCCAAAATTTCCGGTGTTTCTGCGGCCTTTTTCGCCAGTTCCAAATGCGAACACAAGGTCTGATATTGGTGGTTTTTTTCTTCCACTAAAAAGGTAGCAAGCAAGGCTTCTGCTGCGTCCATCTGATGTGAGCCAAGTAGCGATTGAGCGTAGGCAATTTTAATGTCGGTATTCAGTGGTGCAAGCTCATAAGCCTGGCCTGCCAGAGGCACGGCTTCAGCAAATTTACTGTCCATTAATAGTATTTGCGCTTGCTGCAACAATACCTCTTCTTGCTTAGGTAAGTGGCGATTGATCACCTCACGGATTGCCGCTTCGTCCTGCTCACCCGCAAAACTGTCGACAGGTTTACCGTCTTTGAAAATAGCGACCGTTGGCAGGCTCTGAATACCAAACTGTTGTACGAGTTCAGGATGGCGATCGCAATTCAACCGAGCCAGAATGATCTGGCCATTCAAACTCTGGGCAATATTTAACAAACGCGGGCTCACCTGATTCTCAGGAGCACGCTCAGACCAGAAATCGATCACTATTGGCTGTGAGTATTTGCCTTGTAACAAGACTTCCTGAAAGTTTTCGCTGGTAAGGTCAATGATGTAACTCTGCACTGATTAACTCCATCAAATTGCGTATAGGTATAATGAGTATATATGGGGATTAACTATATACAATCAAGTGATAAATACCAGCTATTGTGCGCGATCTTTACAGCCGTTATGACGATGTGATACGCTCACTTGTTGAGTAAATAACATGAGCATATAGCCAAATATAACCGTCATTTGGCAGTAATAAGCAAATTGCCTATGAATTGATTTTTATGATCTAGCCAAGATGATAAAAGTAATTTCCATCAGACGTTAGAGTGGATCAATATATTTAGAAAAGATCGAGTAAAAGTCTGGGTATCTGAGTTATCACAAACCCTGTACTTTCATGTGAAAAATAAGTTGCTCAGTGCCATGTTCCATTGAAAATAGCACTCTTTTAATCGCATTTATAAATCATTGATAATTATATAATTGCTATCCATAAAAGCCGATATATTAGCCTAATGATGGCGACGTTACAGCTCACCATTAATTAAACAACTTTCGTCTATATATAATGCGGTCGTTGCCGCGATAGAAACTAAACGTGGCGGCGGCTGAAGGATTCTCATTAAAGCTGTCAATGATATCGATAGCAAACTTAACTCCGTCCCAAAATTGAACCTGTATCGGGATGCGCAGAGGTGACATCTCTGGCCAGTAACTGTTTTCCAGCACCCAACGACCAAACCGGACTTCGACACTTTTCTGCAGTTTCATAAAAGTATCTGTGTAATTTTGAGTCGCTGTTGCATAAGATATTTGCTCTTTAATTCAAATGGAGCTTCACCACCTTTTGATAAACCCGCATCATTGCCGCTACCCTTATAGCTTGCATTCAGTATCAATTGCTCTGCATCAGGATAAGTGATTTTAATGTTTTTTAACATGGCTAAATCCAGATACGCATTGTTCAGTATTTTTACCTTTTTGAACGGTACGGATGGTGAACTCGTCTGATGTTTTACAAGATGTCTGTGTTGGAATATCAAAAATAAAACCACTATCAGCTGTAGCCGGAATTGTTTGATTGTTCAGCGATAAGGTTAGCTTTTCCGCTGTGGTGTGGTTGAACTGAAGCTGGTACTGTCTGTATAAGGTGGGTACATTTTTTGTTGTCGTCCCGTTTTATCCAGCCACCCTCAGCACCGTCACACATGTTATGTAAATGCATCAAGCTGATTAATCTCAGTTTACATTTTTAAGCAAATTTATTGAACCAGAATTGACTGGCATACGTATAACATAATAATCTTCAACTAACCGGTATTTGATATGTTTTCATTTCTTAAGAAAGACCCCATCGAAAATCTAAACAAGCTATATTTTCAAAAACTAGAAAAAGCTATGCATGCTCAGCGAAATGGGGATATAAAGTCTTACTCTATGATAACGAGTGAGGCAGAAGAGATAAGAATTAAAATTGAAGATCTAGAATCCCTAAATAAAGGCTAACCGTAAAGCGTCCGATTGCTTATATCTGTTATAACGTATATATTCCGCTAATGAGTGGATAATGACGATGCAATGGTGATAAGAAGCAGTAGTGAAAAAATTTTCTTATGCGATAGTTTGGGCATGCTGCCAACAACGTAGCTGACTCAGATTAATGCCAGCTTAGCTGCTTGGTTTGGTGCTTCATTAATGGAAATGTCGTCCGTATTATCGGAGCCCATGAGCCCCCTTATTTTGCTAGACCAAAATCCTGCATAGGCATCAGTGATCATCGATTTTTCATAGATTTTATTATGCCCACCATTAACAAGGATTGATTGGTAATATTAACTCCTCTCGAACTGAGTTCTCTTTAAAGTCAGGATCATCTAATAAGCTAAAGCTAAAATCATCAAATATATTGTGTTCTACTGCCTGCTATTTATGATGACCTCCCGACTCTTTTAAAATTGTCATGGCGCAATTTAATATGTGCTCAATTTTAGGACTCATTTACTTCTCAACTCGTCATTCTTCTCTTGGCTTACAAATATATAGTAGCTGAGAATTTAGGTCAATCGACCTAAATTATCGAGTGGAGAAAAATAATAAGAGATTTTACCATTGTGCAGTACTTCGTTGATCTCGAGCTATTATTTTTATGCGACGTCCTCAGGTAAAACAATTTGAAATAGTGATTTACAATAATCAAGCAGATAACGCTATAATTATTTATAAAGAAAATGTTTATGGAACAGAGTGGCTGGAGCATACAGATATTTATCTGTCAGATTTTAATTCCGACTCAGTAGTCAACTTACAAAAGGAATGGAACTACATGATAAAAAATCGGTTAAATGTAAATAGCTATTTAGGCTTGTGATATCGTCATTCAATTGATCTATTTATAAGGGCGAGTCGAATGCCATAAGAGCGAGTCGAA
>JBLHPA010000045.1:0-19440 GCA_047628235.1 Moritella sp. | reverse complement strand
TTAAATATGGTGCCCGAGGACGGACTTGAACCGTCACTCCTTTCGGAAGAGGATTTTGAATCCACCGCGTCTACCGATTTCACCACTCGGGCATAGGCAAACATTATACATATGACGCTTTACCAAGCAAGGGATTTTTGTAAAGCAAACCCTGCCTGCTTAAAATATCACCGACTTGATGATTAAACTACAACACAACAGGTCAACAAGGCTAAATCTGGCTGCCACGGTTCCCTTCACACCGCCAGCAGTTATTGAGCGACACCTATTGATTAAGCTATTTTTTCACTACTAAAACGATCTATTTTTGATACACTGATCAGCACTTTCGAGACAATCATGAATGCATGGCAGGATCCCCAATGGCGAAAAAATCTAAACTCAAAAAAGTAAAACACCATCCCTCTCAGAATCCGGCAGCGGAGACAGCGCCCATTGCTGGTTTTGGTCCACGCCTTGGTGCTCTTATCTATGACTCTTTGATCGTTATTGGTGTGGCCGCTTTAGCCAGTGCTATCGGAATGGGCATTGCGGAAGGATTAATATACTTCAACATTGTGAATATCGACGGCCGTTATATCGATACAGCCGCCTATGCAGGGCAACAGATATGGTTTTCCATCCTGGTTTGGGGCTCTGTTTGCGGTTTCTACCTGTGGTTCTGGACACATGGCGGACAAACCGTCGGCATGCGAGCATGGCGCTTGCGGGTACAAAATAGCGATGGTACTGCTATCAGCCTCACGCAGGCTTTAATCCGTCTCGCTACCGCAGCATTGGGACTGGGCAATTTACAGGTTCCTTTCGATCAGAAAAGTCGCGCGTTCCAAGATCACTGGGCCCATTGTGATGTATTACGGTTATCCAAAGAACAAAACGGTTCGTTATTACGTATCGCCGATAAGTTAGAAAAAAATAATAACGGCTGAGAATAACACAAACAAAAATGGCAACCTTATGGTTGCCATTTTTCGTTCTGGATATAACACTTTTCATATTAGCTAACGATATAAACCGCTAACCATGTTTCCTGAGTTGAACTAGCGCAATCAGGGTAAATATCACGCTCGGCAGTATCGCACCAATCACCGGTGGCAGCGAATATACCAGACTTATCGGACCAAAGGTTTCACTGGCCAGATAGAAGGTGAAACCAGCAATCACCCCCATTAAAATCCGAGCGCCCATAGTAACGGTACGCAGTGGCCCAAACACAAAAGAAAGGGCCAGCAATACCATGACACCAATCGATAATGGCTGGAATATTTTCCGCCAAAATGCCAACTCATAACTACTGGCATCCTGTTTGTTACTGTCGAGATAATTAATATAAGAATACAGTCCCGACACCGACAGATCCAGCGGATCAATCGTCACAACATCCAATTTTTCAGGCGTCAGCGTTGAGCGCCATTTTAATTCCGCTTGTTCTGTAACCGAGATCTCACTGGCACTAAAGTGCGTGATAATAATATCTTGTAACTGCCAATATTTTTTCACATAAACAGCGGTTTTCGCCAGTGTTGTTTTAATCAGGCGCTGGTTTTCAGAAAACTCATAAATTGTCACATCTTCCAGCTCCGTGACATTATGAACCTTACCAATATTGATAAAACTACCTTTATCTTTCGCCCAGACCCCCTCTTGTGCACGGATAATCGACTGGCCAGAGATGGCTTCAGCCCGTAATTCAGTGGCTTTTTGCTCCGTATAGGGTCCAACATATTCACCCATGAGCATAACTACTACCATCATAGGTATCGCTGTTTTCATTGCTGATAATACAATCTTAAACCGCGATTGTCCGGCCGCCTGGATCACCACCAGCTCAGAAGAACTCGCCAACGCACCCAAGCCAATTAGCGCACCCAGCAAAGCCGCCATAGGAAAGAAAATAGTGATCTCACGTGGCACCTTAAGACCCACATACATCAACGCTTCCAGCAGGTCATAACTGCCTCTGCCAACCGCTCTTAACTGCTCCACATATTTGATCACGGCCGATAAGCCGACTAACGTGAACAGGCAGATTAGGGTAGCAAACAAGATTGCCTTACCAATATAGATATCTAAAATTTTAATCACGTGCTTTACCTCGAGCAAACCGTAACTTAATATTATTCACGGTGTGGTGATACCATGAAAAGTTACCCAAGTTAAACCAAATGGCCAAGCCAAATGCCCCCACATGCACCAACCAAAACCCTGGATTCAACGGTAATTTACCATCGAGAATAGAAGAACGCGCCGCACTCAATAACATAAAATAAGTTAAAAACAGTAATAACGCCGGAAACAGCTTGGCATAACGCCCCTGACGCGGATTTACCATCGCTAATGGTACAACCAACAAAGTGAGTACGGGGATCGAAATAACCTGCGCAATCCGCCACTGCAATTCAACCTTGTGATCAAATTCATTCGAGTTCCATAATTCAGCCGTTGGCAGTGCCTTGGTTTTACGTCCGCGTTCGCTTACATCCTGCTCTTTAATCAATACTTTATAGATGCTGAAATCAACAATACTGAAATCTTTCTGCGATAGTTCACCTTCATAACGTAACCCCTGACTTAACTTGAGCCACTGTGAACCGTTTTCACCCGCTTCCACATCACCTTTATTTGCCAATACAATAGAAGGACGCTCATCTTCGTCAGACGGGGACTTAGCGATAAATATCTTACGCAGGCCTTTCTCTTTGTTGTAGGATTCTACGTAGACGACAGCACGACCATTATCGAGTGATTCAAATCGCCCTTGTTTTAATGTTGCGAGACCCGCATCGGCATCGACTTCTTCCTTAAGCTTGACGATACCTTCTTCTGCCTGAGGGGCATAAACGAATGCATTAAAGCCGACAATAGCGATGGTCACTGAAGATAATAATAGCGATGAAATTAAGATCCTATTCGGACTATAACCACAAGCAGATAAGACAACCATCTCACTCTCAGCATATAAACGCCCATGCGCAAATAAAATACCGATAAATAAGCTAACCGGTAAAATCAGGGTGCCCAGCGCGGGCATGGAATAGAGAAGCATCTCAGTAACCAAACTCGCGGGTAACCCACCCGTCATTACCTTCGAGAGCAGGGCTACAAACTGCTGACTCACGAAAATAAGCGATAAAATAAATAAAACAGCAATTTGTGATTTAACTGTTTCAGCAAATAAATATCGGAAAATTATCACTTCGAACCTATTTTAAACTAATGTTTTTTATGAAATGCTGCTATTAATTAGGTACACTCTGCTGTAAAAGCAGTATGAATTCATACCTGTTAACCCATTTTACCCGAAAATAGTTAGTTTTTTATTAACTAAATACGTATAACCCCCTATTATGTTATAAATATTTGATTTTGTCTTTAGGAAACCGGAGAGTCCATGGAGTTCAATGTAAAAAGTGGTAGTCCCGAGAAGCAGCGCAGTGCCTGTGTCGTGGTTGGCGTGTTTGAGCCACGCCGTTTATCCCCTGCAGCGGAGCAACTCGATAAAACCAGTGATGGGTATTTAAGTTCTTTACTGCGTCGTGGTGATATCGAAGGAAAACCTGGCCAGGTACTGCTGCTTCATCATGTACCCAATGTCCTGAGTGAGCGCGTATTACTGGTTGGCTGTGGCAAAGAGCGTGAATTAGATGAACGCCAATACAAACAGATCATAACCAAGACAATGAATACCTTAAATGAGACTGGCTCAATGGAGGCGGTATGCTTCCTGCCTGAGCTAAATGTTAAAGGTCGTGATACTTACTGGAAAATTCGCTTTGCTGTCGAAACAGCACGTGACAGCCGTTATCGTTTCGATCAACTCAAAAGCAATAAAGAAGAAACTCGTCGTCCACTGCGTAAAATGGTATTCAATGTCACCTCACGCCGTGAACTCCCAATCAGCGAAAAAGCCATTGCCCATGGTCTTGCGGTTGCGAGCGGTGTGCGTCTGTGTAAAGACGTGGCAAACATGCCGCCGAACATTTGCAACCCGGTTTACCTGGCAAACCAGGCTCGCCAGCTTGCCGACAAGAGTGACAAGATCAGCACTCAAATTATTGGCGAACCAGAAATGCGTGAATTGAAAATGGAATCGTATCTTGCGGTTTCTCAGGGTTCAGCCAACGAAGCCAAAATGTCGATCATTAACTATAAGGGCAATCCTGATCCGGAAGCAAAACCGATTGTACTGATCGGTAAGGGACTCACCTTCGATTCCGGTGGTATTTCATTAAAACCAGGCGCAGGCATGGATGAAATGAAATATGACATGGGTGGCGCCGCTGGCGTACTTGGTGCGATGCAGTCATTGGCAAAACTCGATCTGCCTATTAACGTCATCGGTATTCTTGCTGGCTGTGAAAACATGCCGGGCAGTAATGCTTACCGCCCAGGTGATATTCTGACAACAATGTCGGGGCAAACAGTTGAAGTACTCAATACAGATGCTGAAGGTCGCTTAGTATTATGTGACGTATTAACCTATGTAGAACGGTTTGACCCTGAGTTAGTGATTGACGTAGCAACCTTAACCGGTGCTTGTGTCATTGCCCTTGGTCATCACATTACCGGTTTAATGTCGACACACAACCCACTTGCTCATGAACTGCTTAATGCATCAGAACAAGCGGCTGATAAAGCATGGCGTTTACCGCTCACCGATGACTTCCAAGAACAGCTCGACAGTCCATTTGCCGATATGACGAATCTCGGCGGTCGTCCGGGTGGCGCTATTACTGCGGCGTGTTTCTTATCGCGCTTCACCAAGAAATACAACTGGGCACATCTCGATATTGCGGGTACGGCTTGGGTCAGCGGCGGCAAAAACAAAGGCTCAACAGGTCGTCCGGTGTCGTTGTTAACGCAGTTCTTGCTTAACCGCACGGAGCGAAGTGAAACCCAACAGACTGAAGAAGTTTAATTAGTCTGTCAGGCACACACGTTATAAAATACAAAAGGTCACAGCTGCGACCTTTTTTTTCAACCCGATTTTTTCAACGACAACTTTATCAGCAACAGTAACGCAGCTGCACAATCGCTTTTAGCATGAACAACTTAAACCAACTGTTCTGTCTGCTGAATTTCATCCACTAAATCGACGACCATGCCGGGCGCTAATACACCCTCTTTACTGCGTACCACCGCTTTCGAGCTTCCCTTGGCATATACCTTTCCTTGCGATGTAAAGGTATGCGTACAATAAAAATACTTATCATCCCAGCTGTCGATTGATAACCTCACTGTATATTTTTGGAAAGGTTTTAACGGTTTGAAATAATTCATGTCGTGGTGGGCAATGATCGGCGCCCATTTATGCTTCACCATCAATTTCGTCAGGCCTGTACGAATAAACAGATCTAGTCGACTGAGATCACAGATAGTCAGAAATCGGCCATTATTCATATGCATATTGACATCAAGATCATTGGGTAAAACACGCATTGTCAACTCACAACTCAGATCATCCGTGCTGATCACGCCTCTCATCCCGGTTTTTAGATAAACTAAGATCATCCTTAAATAAAGGTTCATAACGATAACTCTCCTTGTTAATAACTCGTTTAATAAAATTAATTGCTCTGTGAGCGGGATAATAACGCGCTGTAAAAGGTGTATTTCCCTCGATAAACCCTAAGTGTCCACCTCTGCGGTGGTATTCAAACTCTACCTGAGGAAAATCGAAACAACCCGCTTGTTGTAACGCCGAAGTAAAAGGCACGATGGGATCATTTTGTGCGTTAATAATTAATGTTGGCAGGCCCACTTGATCCAAATATTGATAACTACTGCATGATTGGTAGTAACTCTCTACACTATTAAAGCCGTGCAATGGCGCAGTATAATCACGGTCAAAATCAAACATGGTCGTGACCTGATGCAAGCGGTGCCGTGACTCACCCTGTTGAAATTCAGGTTTACGGCGCAGATGCCGCTTATAGGATGTCAGTACTCGGTGTTGATAAAACCGATTAAAACCATCATTAGCGGCTTGCGCGGTATCATGTAAGTTCAGTGGCAACGATACACCAACGGCCGCTAAGCACAATTTATCCGCATCGGGGGTATCAGCCAACCAGCGTACCATCACATTTGCCCCCAAGGATAAACTAAAAATACCCGCAATAGGGCGTTGATAAAGCTTAACAAGATAGCGCACACACCTATCCAGATCGGCACTGGAACCCGCATGATAAAAGCCTGCTGTTTTATTCACCTGTAAACCACAATTGCGAAAGTGCATGACGACAGCATGCCAACCCTGCTCTTCAATTTTTTTCAACATCAACTGGATGCCGGGAGATTGTACAGAACCTTCCATACCATGTAACAGCAGGACCACAGGCGCCGAATCATTCGCAGCCGGGAACATAGACAACTCCAATTCATCACCATCTGCTAAGGGTAAAATAACCGGTTTGCAAGTGACTGTCTTTTTTTGCGTGACAAGGTTCAGCCATATGGTTTGCAAATGCCGACCAGGTAACCACCACGCAGGTTTAAACATTCGCGATCTCGACGTAGTCATGACTGTTATCCAGTAATCCGAGGTTATTCATCTGCTGCCAGTCGCCTGCGGTGATAACTCGGGTTTTACCTCGGATGATATCCGCACCTAATACCAGATTAAAATTACTCACACCCCCATACACATGATGTAAATAGTGATTTATTCTCACATTTTTCATGTATTTGGTCTGTAAAAGCCAGCCCATAACAGGCGATGCTTTGGCAATAGCCTCATCAAATGACATATGTAAATATGAATGTACCCAGTGACTCATGCCAACAGGAAACCACAGGGTCGCTAAGCTGGCAACAAACATGCCAGTGGGCAGCAGCCAATACAATAAGGGAATGAAGATCGCCAGCGGTAGAATAAAATTGGTGATACCACTGCCGTTTAGACGGATCGCAAAATCACTGTCGATAATAATTTTTCCGTGTCGGCCACGCTTTTCCATCGCCTTGGTTAACCGTTTTCTTTCATCATCACTACTAAATTGAGTCACGTAATCTTGGCGATAAGTCTTCATGTGATGGATCACATGATGAGAAAAATACGTTTCCAGTGCTGATTTAAACAACCGTGGATAAGCCCGATAAAAATTAAACCATTTTTCTGGTGCATCTGAAATATATTCATGCGCATATGATTCAACAAAAGAAGCAATGGTATAACCTATTAAGGCCCCTACAACGATTTCCATTAACAATTCAATTAATAGCGCCATTATGATTTCCTCCCTTCGATATCATTAAATGAGATCAACCGTTGCTGTTCCTCATCCCATAAATGCAAAAACAAGCAGGCGACAGCCGCCTTAAAACTTAATTGAACACCATCCCTGTCCAACTGTTTGGCATGCATGTAGGGGGCTAAATTATAATTTGGAATTTGCGCATTCAGATGGTGAACATGATGCAGTGCGATATGCCCGGTTAGCCAGTTAAACCACTTCGGCAAATGCAGATAGGAACTACCGACTAGCGCTGCCTGCTTACGGTCCCAAGTGGCAGAACTCACCCAATAACCGTCTTCGAACTGGTGCTGTACATAAAATAAAAATATGCCCACACTGCCTGCGATTGCGCCAATAAGTAAAAATGTGATCACTGCGGTTTGCCAACCAAACAGGCTTATGAGTCCTGTCATATAAATAGCTATCATGAGATTATTTATATGAATATCACGACGTTCACGCTGCCATTTAGCAGGCGCTATTTGCGGCAACCGAAACTTAACAATAAATTGAACAAAAGCACCTAATACCAGCATAACAAAGGGGTTACGATAGAGGCGGTATTGCCAGCGTAACCGGCTGGACGCAGCTTGATACTCCGCAAGCGTCAGCATCCAGATATCCCCCTCGCCCCGTTTATCGAGGTTACCAGACGTCGCGTGATGTAGGTTATGCTTACGCTGCCAGTAACAAAATGGCACTAGCGTGAATACCCCGAGGCAACGCCCAATAAATTGATTTGTCTGTTTATTTACAAATAAAGATAAGTGAGAGCAGTCATGCTGAATGATAAAGAGACGCACCACGAACAACGCAGCCATAATAACCAAACCACCATAGATCCATGCAGACGCGCCAAATGCCGCATTAGCAGCAATACTGAGCGCAAGATAACAGCCAAACGTTAATGCCAGCTGAGTGACGCTAGACAGTGTTGAAGCTTTAAAATTAATATTTTCTCTTTCATTTCCCGTTGCACCGGGATCCATTGGTATTGAAACATCCATAGTAACCATCCATAGTCTACTTGTTTATTTAAAAAATCATCTGTTTTACAAAGTGTTAACTTTATATCGACGTTGATTTTCATTAGTATTAATTTGGTCTACCGCTCTCTTTAAACTTTATTATCAGAGAGCCTAACCCTCTCTCTACAATCTGTCTCTGCAATCTCTAACAACGAACTCAGCCTCCTTGCGACGAACGTAGTAAGCACTAACAAATAACACTTAATGAGTAACATTAAAACATTAAAATGTTAAAATAAGGTTAAACGCCAGAAATTTTATACTAAAATAAGCATAAAGAATGAGAATTCATGAGCCCCCTGAATCGATACCCCATAAAACTAATACGCTATATTGTCCACAACTGTATTTTCCCTCCATCGCTTTGTGTTATTATGCGCAGTTATCTTTTAAACAAGTAATTTGGCGCAAGACTATCGATGAAAAAAGTTACTTTTTATATCATGCCCGAGACGGAAAATGCAGCGCACGCCGCGCTGCCACACCACCACCGATTGGCATGTAAACTTGCTAGCGAGCTTTATCAGCAAGAACATCGCGTCTTTATATATACCACTGATGAAACTCAAGCAAATGCGATTGATGAATATCTCTGGCAACTCGATGCCAGCAGTTTTGTGCCGCACAACTTGCAAGGTGAAGGCCCCCGAAATGGCGCACCGGTCGAAATTGGCTTTCAACCGCCAAGGCAACGTTATCAGGTATTGATCAATCTACACGACCAAACACCACCGTTTGCCATAAATTTTAATCAGGTGATCGACTTTGTACCGCATCAAGATGACTTAAAACAGCAAGCCAGAGAACGTTACAAGCACTATCGCCAAACCGGCTTACAGCTGCTAACGGTGAATGCAGAATAACGGGCAGACTAATTTTAAACAGTAAATATAATCGAGCTTTAAATAACAAAGACCGCCGAATCAACAATTGAGAATTAGAAAGCAGACCTATGGAAAAAATATACAACCCCAAAGCTATTGAGCAAGCCCTTTACCAAAACTGGGAAGAGCAAGGTTACTTCAAGCCAAACGGCGATCTAACTAAAGATGCATACAGCATCATGATCCCACCGCCAAATGTCACTGGTAGCCTACACATGGGTCATGCCTTCCAACAAACGATCATGGATGTGCTAACTCGTTACAAGCGCATGCAAGGTCTAAATACACTATGGCAAGTGGGTACCGATCACGCCGGCATCGCAACCCAAATGGTTGTAGAGCGTAAGATTGCTGCAGAAGAAAACAAAACACGCCACGATTATGGCCGTGATGCGTTCATCGACAAGATCTGGGATTGGAAAAACGAATCAGGCGGTACTATCACTCGTCAAATGCGTCGTTTAGGCACATCGGTAGATTGGGAACGTGAACGTTTTACTATGGATGAAGGTCTGTCTGAAGCAGTAAAAGAAGTATTCGTACGTCTATTTAAAGAAGACCTTATTTACCGTGGCAAGCGCCTAGTAAACTGGGATCCAAAATTCCACACTGCCATTTCTGATATCGAAGTTGAAAGTAAAGAAAAACAAGGCAGCATGTGGTACTTCCGCTACCCACTAGCAGACGGCGCAACAACAGCTGACGGTAAAGATTACATCGTTGTAGCAACAACCCGTCCAGAAACTATGTTAGGTGACTCTGCGGTTGCCGTACATCCGGAAGATGAACGCTATACAGCCCTTGTTGGCAAAGACATTATTCTTCCAATTGTTGGCCGTCGCATCAAGATTGTTGCCGATGACTATGCAGATATGGAAAAAGGCACTGGTTGCGTAAAAATCACACCAGCCCATGACTTTAACGATTACGAAGTGGGTAAGCGTAATAACTTAGTGATGTTCAACATCCTAACTGAAAACGCAGATATTCGTGAAGAAGCAGAGATCATCAACTCAGACGGCACAGAAAACACCGAACTAACATTCGTTATCCCTGCCGAATACCAAGGCATGGAACGTTTTGCAGCTCGTAAAGCGATTGTGGCTAAGTTTGAAGAACTTGGACTACTCGAAAAAATTGAACCGCATACGCTGCAGGTACCTTACGGCGATCGTAGTGGTGTTGTAATTGAGCCACTACTCACCGACCAATGGTATGTGAGTGTTGCCCCAATGGCTAAAGTAGCGACTGACGCAGTAAAAGACGGCGAAATTCAATTCGTACCAAAACAGTACGAAAACATGTATTTCTCATGGATGAACGACGTACAAGATTGGTGCATCTCACGTCAACTTTGGTGGGGTCATCGAATTCCGGCTTGGTATGACAACGAAGGTAACGTATTCGTCGGTCGTGACGAAGCTGAAGTGCGTGCAGAAAACAATTTCGGTCCTGAAGTTGAATTACGTCAAGACAACGACGTACTTGATACTTGGTTCTCATCTGCGCTTTGGACATTCTCAACACAAGGCTGGCCACAGCAAACCCAAGATCTTAAAGTGTTCCACCCAAGTGATGTATTGGTAACAGGTTTCGACATCATCTTCTTTTGGGTTGCCCGTATGATCATGATGACCATGCACTTCATCAAAGATGAAAACGGCAAGCCACAAGTACCCTTTAAAACCGTTTATATGACAGGTTTAGTGCGTGATGAAGCGGGCGACAAGATGTCAAAATCAAAAGGTAACGTACTTGATCCGTTAGACATGATCGACGGTATTGACCTTGAAGCACTGGTACAAAAACGTACTGGTAACATGATGCAGCCACAACTTGCGAAAAAGATTGAAAAAGCAACGCGTAAAGAATATGAAAACGGCATCGAAGCACACGGTACTGACGCACTACGTTTCACATTAGCAGCAATGGCATCGACTGGTCGTGACATTAACTGGGACATGAAACGCCTGGATGGTTACCGTAACTTCTGTAACAAACTATGGAACGCCAGCCGTTACGTATTAATGAATACGGAAGAGCATGATTGTGGTAAAGACGGCGGCGAAATGGCATTCAGTCTGGCAGATCGTTGGATCCAAGGTCAATTCCAGGAAACTATTAAAGCTTATCGTGAAGCTATTGATACCTACCGTTTAGATCTTGCTGCAAATATTGCTTATGAATTTACCTGGAGTCAATTCTGTGGCTGGTATTTAGAATTGACCAAACCGGTATTAGCGACTGGTAGTGAAGCAGAATTACGTGCAACCCGTTATACTCTGGTAACTGTACTGGAAGAATTGCAACGTTTGATGCACCCAATAATGCCGTATATCACGGAAGAGATCTGGCAACGCGTTGCGCCGCTTGCAGGTAAACATACTGCTGGCGACACCATCATGCTGCAGGCTTTCCCTGAATACCAGGCGGATAAAGTGGATGCGCAAGCAATGCAGGATCTGGAATGGGTAAAACACTTTATTGAGTCTATTCGTAATATCCGTGGCGAAATGGACATCAGCCCAAGTAAACCTATCTCTATTTTACTGAAGAACGTAGGACCGAAAGAACAGCGCCGTTTAGACGATAATCAACAGTTCCTCAGTGCCTTAGCCAAACTGGAAACAACGACGATCCTTCGCGATGATGAAGAAGCGCCTATTTCTGCAACGTCGTTCCTGGGGGATATGGAAATTCTGATCCCAATGGCAGGTCTGATCGACAAAGATGCTGAGATTGCACGTATTGCTAAACAGATGGACAAAGTGCAAAAAGACTTGGATCGCGTGGCAGGTAAACTAAACAACGAAAAATTTGTTGGGAAAGCACCTGAAGCCGTTATTGTTAAAGAACGTGAAAAACTGGCTGAGTTTGAAAGTACCATTGCCAAACTTGAAGCGCAAAAAGCACGTATTGAAGCAATTTAATCACTGGCATTGCCGTTAATAACAAAAAAAGAAAAGCTAACCAGGTTAGCTTTTCTTTTTTTATCTTAACTATTTCATCATTTTATGGGGATAGAAATAGAGATCGTGACTTAATGCGCATAGCGTATAATCATCTCGCTGAACCACACAATGCAGATCCTTTCAGACCTTATGACTCTTCGAAGTAAGTGCCCCAACCGTCATAAGTGATGTC
The DNA here is from genome assembly GCA_047628235.1 of Moritella sp. Taxonomy (GTDB): domain Bacteria; phylum Pseudomonadota; class Gammaproteobacteria; order Enterobacterales; family Moritellaceae; genus Moritella. Next base: position 7,146 of record JBLHPA010000045.1, on the reverse strand, counting down.
TTGCTCAATCGATAACTTCAGCAAGGCTTCAATATCACGCGTGATGGTATCAATGTCTAATTCCGTTTCAACCGTGCAGTCAAACGCAAATATAGTCTGACCATCTTCTAATTCAAGTTCTTCTGGATCAGATACGTCATAGCCCAACTTAAACGCTTCAATTGCTGCTTTTTCTAATTGGGCAAAATCATCCCCTGCAAAATGATGCTCAATCGAGTATACCGCATCCGGATCACTGCCATCTTCTAACAGGTTATCAATGATCTCTTCAGCTTCGGCCTTCAGCTCGGCAAATTCTTTTTCAAAGTCCACTAGGCTAATCTCTTTAGTTATAATGTATGCAGAATACCCTGATTTTCATTTTCACGCCATAAAATTATCCCCCCAAAAATGCCAAACTATGGGGAAACATAAAAGGTATTTTATCAGTAGCACTCTATTTATTACGTCATATCTGAATATTCAACACGTTATTTTAGGTCTGTTATGGCACTTAAGTAAAACAATATTGTCTATACCTAGTATTTATATTATTTCACAATATCCAAATACATAAATTAACGATTTTATGTACTGCATGATGTATTAAATTAAGAGTGATGGTGATAGTGATAGTCATAAAAAAACGCATTGAAATCAGAGACCATCAAAAAGAATTGATTATTTTTTCACGTAGAGCTACTGCTGCTTTTTTTATGATATTGCTAATGACCTGTATACTATTAATTAATCTATATAATTTGCAGGTATCTGGATATAATAAATATATTAGGCGCGCTAATAATAATCGAATTAAAATAGTACCAATAGCGCCCAACAGGGGGCTTATTTACGATCGTAACGGTGTGCAACTAGCGAAGAACATCCCTATTTATTCTCTTGAAATCATTCCTGAAAAAATAATAGATATAGAGCCAACCTTAATTAAATTACAAAATATGCTTGGGTTGAGTGATAACAGTATCATCGAATTTAAGCATTCAATGACACAAACAAGACACTTTAAATCAGTAACTCTTGTCGCTCAGTTAACAGAAAAACAAGTGGCTACGTTTAGCGTTCATAGGCATCAGTTTTCAGGAGTATTTGTTGATGCTTTTCTCGTCCGTTATTACCCGTATAGAGAAAATTTAACTCACATTTTAGGTTATGTAGCAAAAATAAATGATCGTGATATAAAACGATTAAAACAACAGCATAGATACAAGCAATATAAAGCAACGAGAACCATCGGTAAATTAGGTATTGAACGGTCTTACGAAGAGACGCTTCATGGCCAATCAGGCTTTGCTACAGTAGAAGTGAATAACCAAGGCAGAGTGATTAGGACATTGGAGACAGTACCACCAATACCAGGTAAAAATATAAAATTGAATATCGATATTAACCTGCAAGTATATGCCAATAAATTACTTACCCAGAAAAAAATTGATCCCGTAACGGGGAAGTCAGTACTTAAACATAAACGAGGGGCCTTGATTGTATTAGACCCAAGCGATGGCTCTATTCTGGCGATGGTATCCAGTCCAAGTTATGACCCAAACTTATTTGTTAATGGTATTTCATCTGCAGAATATAAAGCGCTGTTATCTGATCCTGACAGGCCTTTATTCAATCGCGTTACTTTAGGGACTTATTCACCGGGGTCAACGGCTAAACCCATGATTGCAGCAGCAGCCTTAACCGAAGGCGTCATTACGCCGGATACAAAAAGAAATGACTCAGGTTGGTGGCAGATACCCAATACTAACAGCCGGAAATGGCGCGATGATGTGCGCTGGGGGTTTGGTGAAGTTGATATTTACAAAGCGATAGAGAAATCTGTGAATACCTATTTTTACCCCATCGCCTATGACATGGGCATAGATCGGCTATCAGTCTGGATGAATAAGTTTGGTTATGGGTTGCCATCGGGTATTGATATTAATGAAGATAGTCGCGCTAATATGCCAACAAGAGAATGGAAACGCGCTCATTATCATCAATCTTGGTATCAAGGCGATACGATCCCGATTGGCATAGGACAAGGATATTGGACTGCAACACCATTACAAATCGCAAAGGCGACATCCGTTGTTGCCAATAAAGGCTTGCTACATAGACCGCATATAGCCAGAAGCATTATGGAACATGATGTTGATGCCGTTATTGCTTTCAACGATTTTGCTAAACTTGACAGCGTAAAGCCTGAAACGTGGAATATTGTGCAAGAAGGCATGCGACGTGTACTTGTGACCGGTACCGGCCGGAAAGCGTTTAGCCATGTTTCTTATGACGCAGCAGGAAAATCAGGCACCAGTCAGGTATTTGGTCTCGCTCATGGTGAGCATTATAATGCAGAGGAGTTAACGGAGCGTTTGCGAGATCATGCTTTATTTACTGCATTTGCACCTATTAAGTCACCTAAAGTGTTAGTCACTGCGGTGCTAGAAAATGGCGGCTGGGGTAGACGCGCAGCACCCATGGTGAGAAAAATAATGGACTATGTGTTAGTGAAACCGACATTGCAGCCACAATCGACACTGGGGCATAGGGGTCATTAAATAAAAAAATCGCCGTATTAGCGGCGGTTTTTATCGTAATAAAATGACCAAACCGAAGCTTTATCATTTAAAAAGAACCGGTAGATTAAGGCCTAAATACAATCTTTACCGAATCATCGACTTCTGCTTCATCAATATAAGCAATTGCACTGGGACGAGAAGCTACCTGACTCTTGATCAAAGAAGAAGAACCAATAGTTTTAGGTGGTTTCCCCTTGCCGGTAAAAATCAAACGCGACCAGTATGCCTGCAGTTGTGAGTCACTTTTACCCGTAACAGAGGCATGAAATGCAGCGCGAATAGCACTGCTTTCGGCTTGCTCAATCACTTCCGCTTTAGCGCCATTTGGCAGTTTTTTTGACTTGCCTAGGTATAATTTAGCCACCTGAGCTTTGGATAATGCATCCGGTCCGGTTGGATTGGCAATCACCACAACGTCCGCCTGCGCAGCGCCAGATATCAATGCTGCAGTTAAGACAGCTTTAGCTAATAGTTTCATGAAAGCTCTCCTTAAAATACGGCATCAAATGAAATAGTGGTATCACTAAAATCCTCCGCATAAGTTACATCTAATTTTAGTGCTAAATTCGAACTAATGTCGTAGCGGTTACCCTAACCGGCATTGTTATTGGCGACATCCATCAGCCCCAAAAATAGTACTTAAAAATAATAAAATAATATTTAAAATCAACTATATACAACAAGTATACGTTATGACTCATATTGCAGATGTTACGTGGTCGTTATGGGCGATAAACGATTTTTATCGAGTCATCTACGTCGGCCACATCCAAATAACCGATGGCATTTTTATTTCGGGCAATTTTTCGCCGTAATAGCTGTTTTGACGACACCACTTCAGGTGCTTTTGCTAATCCGGTAAACACCTGTTTAGACCAATAGGCATTCACTTGTGCCGGTGTTCGTCCCGTGACTAATGCATGAAAATCTTTATGCAACCTGGAATGCTTCGGTAATTCATAAACCTTCACCACTTCGCCGTTAGGCAGCTTCTTCGCCTGGCCGAGATATAATTTCTTAATCTGTGATTTGGTTAAGGTATCTGGTCCCAAGGGATTCACCACAACCACTATCTCAGCCATTACTGATGAAATAAAAAATGGCAACAGAAACAATATTCCCTTAATCATTTGTCTCATTTATTCCTCCATGAAATTTACAATCCATTATTCCACTCCTGAAATTAGTGCTGGAGTGGCGTAATCGTTTTTATGGTTTATAAGCTATCTTAACACTGTCATCAACGAGCGCTGCATCAAGATAACCGATCGCATTCGGTGTACTGCTTACCAGAGAGAGTACCCGCGTTGGCGTTCGCACAGTCTTTGGCGGTGTGCCTTTACCAGTAAATACCAAACGAGACCAATAAGCTTGTAACTGAGGCTCATTTTTGTGCGTGACTTTCGCATGGAATTCACGCCTCAGGTCACTGCCTTCGGCCATCTCAATAATATATGCTTTGCCGCGGTCGGCAAGGTTTTTACTCTTGCCTAAATACAGCTGACTGACTTGCGACGGCGCTAAGCTATCAGGCCCCAAAGGGTTAACTATCACCACAACGTCAGCCTGCGCCGTCCCTAAGAATAATAGCGACAGCAAGGTTACTTTAAGCAGTGCTCTCATTAGCCTCTCCCTTAAAACACCATATTCAACGATGCGGTGTAAACCATGGTATCTTCTTCAGTACTCTGACCACTCAATTTGTCCGAGATGTTGCCACTGAGACCGCCAGTACCACCCGCATCATCAAAATCACCGCTATAAGTCACATCAAATTTCAGTGCCATATTGGCATTAACATCGTAACGAACCCCGGCACTGTAAGTAGTACGCTGCCCATCAAATATAATTTGATTTGCTTTATTGTATAACTCCTCAACACCAGTACTTCCATCATCAGAAGTAGCCTGACGTTCATCATCATCACTCGTCTCCATGATGGCATAAGTCACATAAGGCGTGATATTACCAAAGCGATATGCCACCGATATGTAAGCCGAATCAATATCCTGCCAGTTACCGGAATAATTAATAGTACCAGGATCAAGGTTTGTAGGTAAACCACTGCCATCTGCCTCAGAACGAGTCCATTCGGCTACAACCAGCAAGTCACCATCATCATAACTCGCCCCTAAGCCAAGAAAGTTCGAGTCGGAATCATTAAAATTGAATAAAGGTGTAGGTGTAGTAGCACTAGGAACAAAAGCCTGACCCGAATTAAGCGTAGTCATTACATAACTGGCACGTACGGTGAAACTGTTGTAAGTGAAAGAAGATGAGAAACCCATTACGTCATCGTACTTAACATCAGTACCAAAGCCTGTTTCAGAATCGGGATCAGAACCCACCCCGGTATAGGCCTGGAACAGCCATTCCGCTTCATCAAAAGGGATGGTATAGACAAAATCGACCCCTTCATAAGAACTTACAGGCACCACGGCATAAATTTCTTCCGGTGGGCGTAACCAAGGCTGGGCAAAGTTAACCTCAAGGTAATCGGAATACATATAAAGAGGCACCCGGAGACGACCGGCACGTAAGGTAAGATCATTGTCGAAGGTATGGCTCAGAAAAGCCCACTCTATCTCTGGACTCCAATGCTGTTCAGCACGGGCGACCAGTTGCGTAACCAAATAAGTACTTTCAGTCACTTCAAATGAAGCCTGCAGACCAACCTTGGTTTCCGGTTCATAATCCAGTGTTTTATCATAACCGGCATAACCGGCATCGTTAGATGCCATACCGCCACTGAGTGTAAAGAAACCATTCACGGTTACATTACTGATACGGTTGAGTTCAGCTTGCTGCTCTTCAAGTACTGAAACTTGCTCTTCCAGCAATTGCACTCGACGTAATTGTTCTGCAACGGAATGTGTAGACAATAACGCTGCAGCAATACAGGCAGCCAAAGGCATCATAGCAATTTGCTTGCTCATAAAATTTCTCTCCCTAGAAATTTCGTGTAGCAAGCAAATGGTCATTACTTACTACACACAAAATTGATTCGTCGCTTTTCGTAATTGTTGTGTCACCGCCTCAATTGCGCGGGTCATCTCATCAAGTACTCGATGATTTTTCGACACCTATATCCGCCTTGATCATCCCAGGAGGAATCTTGCGTGCGGGATGCTAAGATCCGTACTTCGTCAGCTACGACAGCAAAACCTCGTCCTTGCTCACCCGCTCGCGCAGCTTCAATAGCTGCATGCAATGCTAACAGATTCGTTTGACCTACGATACATCGGATTGCGTCAAGCACAGCCCCTATATTGCGAGTATGAGACGTAAATTAATCAATAGCTTGAGAGGCTATTTTAACCTCATCAGCCAGTTCATGTATGGCCTCAATGGTCTTTGCAATAACCTTAGAGTTTACTGCCACTTCACGGTTTATACTGCTTGTCTCGGACCAAGCATTAGATGCATAACCAGTAATGTGACTGACAGTTTCAAACGTCTCATTCTGCAAGCCTAAGATCAGATCAATCGTCCAAGGAGTAAGCAGCCTGCTGCGTTACAGCAGGCTTAGTGTTAGCAGCGCGGTACTAATTTTAATGCAGCCTCAACCACTTCCACTCCAGCACCTTTTTTATGCCCTTCTTCACTCAGGTAGCGTTTCCAGGCTCTGGCACCGGGCAGACCTAAAAATAGACCTAACATGTGGCGATAGATGTGCGTTAGGCTACCGCCGTTGCGAATGTGGTTGTCAATATAAGGCAGCATCAGCTCAGCAATATCATGACGTGTTTTTATTGATTTTTCACCACCAAATACCTGTTCATCCACCTGATTTAGCAAATAAGGATTGTGGTATGCTTCGCGCCCCATCATCACCCCATCCAACTGTTCTAGGTGCAGCGCCGTTTCAGCAAGGCTTTTTACCCCACCGTTAATGGCAATAAATAACTCTGGATAAGCTTTTTTGATATCGTACACACGCTGATAGTTAAGCTCCGGTATCTCGCGATTTTCTTTCGGGCTTAATCCGCTTAACCAAGCCTTACGGGCATGTAAGGTAAAATCGTTACAGCCGGTAGCCGCAACCGTTTCGATAAATTGTTGCAGGAATTCATAAGAGTCTTGCTCATCAATACCGATCCGAGTTTTCACCGTGATCGGGATATCAACCACATCCTGCATGGCTTTAACACAGTCTGCCACCAGCGTAGGTTCAGCCATCAGGCAGGCACCAAAGCGCCCGCTTTGCACTCGGTCGGAAGGGCAACCTACATTGAGGTTGATCTCATCATAGCCACGCTCAGCAGCTATTTTAGCACTTTTCGCCAGATCCAACGGATTACTGCCGCCCAGCTGCAGTGAAACCGGGTGTTCTTCCTGATTGTATGCCAGGTAATTACCCCTACCGTGAATAATCGCACCGGTAGTGATCATTTCTGAATACAGCAGAGTCTGTCTTGTCATCAGCCGGTGGAAATACCGGCAATGGCGGTCGGTCCAATCTAACATCGGTGCAATGGAAAAGCGTCCTGGGGCATAAACACTGGTGGGAACTGGCTTTATCATTGCTTTCACTCTCTTTTTTAAGTGCGCGTTTTGCGCTGAATTACGTTGAATCATGTTG